>DASQAX010000459.1:0-5190 GCA_035635535.1 Vicinamibacterales bacterium
TGCCGAACGTCGCTGCCGTCCGGGTTCATCGTGAACACGTTCGCGATCAGCCCGCTCGTGTCGAACCGCCGCCAGATGATCCGCTTGCCGTCCGGCGAGAAGAACGGACCGCCGTCGTAACCGGCCACGCTGGTCAGCCGCTTCTGACCGGATCCGTCCGCCTTCATGATGTAAATCTCGGCGAAGTAACTCGGATCCTCGGCGAGCTTCTTCTTCTCTTTGTCGTCGAGCGTCCGGTTGTAGGCGTCGCGCATCGACGAGAAGACAATCGACTGACCGTCAGGCGAGTAGCTGCCTTCGGCGTCATAGCCGCGCGCGGTGGTGAGACGCTTCATCGCGCCGCTCTTCTCGCTGTACGCGTAGATGTCCATCTCGGGGTCGTAATCCCATGAGTAGCGCCGCGTCTTGCCCGACGCGCGGAAGTCGAGCTCCTCCTGCTGATACTGCTTCGACTTCGGGTCGTGATGCGTGGAGGCGAACTCGATCTCGTCCGTCCCGGGCCGGAAGAACGAACAGGTCGTCTTTCCGTGGCCCGGCGAGATGCGCTTGGTGTCGCCGGTCGTCAGGTCGAGCGCGTAGATCTGATAGAACGGATTGCCCGGCTCACGCTCGCTCTGAAAAACGAGCCGCTTGCCGTCGGGCGCCCAATACCCCTCGCCGGCTCTTCGCCCCTCGACCGTCAGCCGCCGGATGCGCGTCAGGAAATCCGATTCGCGATTCGCGACGGGCGCGGCCGCTGTGGGACGAGTCTGAAGACTCGCCCCTACACTCCAGATGGCGAGCAGCGCTGCGGTGAGGAGAATTCGTTTCTTCATCGCGATTCCTAATCCGGCAAAGGGTAGCATTGATCCGTGCGGCTGTCGGCGCTTCGGGGCCTGTCCATCCGCGACTGGATCGTCGCCATCGGCGGCGCGCTCGTCATCGTCTCCGTCGTGATGGTCATGGTCTGGGCCGGCCACCACGCCACGGCGATCTACCGCCTGAATCGCGGCGTCGGCGGGACGATGTTCTACGACGCGATGGGGCGGCCGTGGTTCCCGCTCGACGAGCAGCGGCGTGACGTTCCCTTCGAGCAGATTTCACCCTATTTCAAGGACGCGGTGATCGCGATCGAGGATCACCGCTATTACTCGCACTTCGGCATCGATCCGATTGGGGTCACTCGCGCCGCCATCTTCAACCTCCGGTCGCGGGAAGGGACCCAGGGCGGCAGCACCATCACGCAGCAGCTCGCGCGGACGCTGTACCTGTCGAACGTCCGTACCTTCGCCCGCAAGGGGCAGGAAGCCGCGCTCGCCGTGATGCTCGAGATTTTCCTCAGCAAGAAGGACATCCTCGAGCTGTATTTCGACCGCGTCTACCTGAGCGGCGGCGTCTACGGCGTCGAATCGATGTCGGAGAAGCTGTTCGGCAAGCCGGCGTCGAAGTTGACGCTCGGGGAGGCGGCGATGATCGCCGGCATCATCCGCGCCCCGGCGGCGTACTCGCCCTGGACGCACTACGACGCCGCGCGCCGCCGCAGCTTCGTCGTCCTGCAGCGGATGCGCGAGGAGAAGAAGATCACGCCCGAGCAGGAGCAGGCCGCGCGCGCGGAGCAGATTCGCATCGACCCGCTCTCGTCGGTCTCGAACGCGCGCCAGGGCTACGCGAAGGAGTTCCTGCGGCAGCAGTTCCGCGACATCTACGGCGGCGACAACCCGCCCGACTGGAAGGTGCACACGAGCTTCGTCCCCGAGCTCCAGGACGCCGCGGAAGCAGCGGTGCGCGACGGTCTCCGTCAGCTTGGCGGCAGGGGACTGCAGGCCGCGCTCGTCGCGATGGATCCGAACACCGGCAACCTGCTCGCGATGGTCGGCGGCTCCGACTTCTCGCGGACGCCCTTCAACCGCGCGGTGCGCAGCCGGCGGCAGCCCGGCTCCGCGTTCAAGCCGTTCGTCTATTCCGCCGCGCTCGAGAACGGGATGTCGCCGGTCTCGACGATCAGCGGCATCACGCAGGTGGCGGTCAGCGCGCCCGAGGGCGTGTGGATACCGCGCGACGAGCGCGCGAGCGAGCGGGACACGCTGACGCTGCGCGAGGCGCTGCTCGAATCGAACAACGCCGCCGCGGTGCTCCTGCAGCAGCACGTTGGCTCGCGTCCCGTGCTGCGGCTCGCCACCGATCTCGGCGTCACCAACCAGCCCGACGTGCCGTCGCTCGCGCTCGGCAGCGGGCTGGTGACGCCGCTCGATCTCACGGCCGCCTACGCAGTGTTCCCGACGCTCGGCTACCGCGTGCGCCCGCGCGGGATCATCGACGTCGAAAACGCCGACGGCGAGCGCGTGCACCGGACGAACATCGAGAGCGAGCAGGTGCTCTCGCCGCAGGTCGCGTTCCAGATGCTGACGATGCTCGAGGACGTGATCGACCGCGGTACGGGCGCGGCCGCGCGGCGCCTTGGCGTGCACGGCGCCGTCGGCGGCAAGACCGGCACGACCAACGAGTACCGCGACGCGTGGTTCGTCGGCTTCAACTCCGCCGTCGTCGCCGGCGTCTGGGTCGGGTACGACCAGCCCGAGCGGATTCGCGAGGGGGGCACCGGTGCGCGCGTCGCGCTGCCGATCTGGGCCGACTTCATCCGCCGCACCGCGCAGCGCCTGCCCGCGCACGCGTTCGAGCCGCCGGGTGAACTGCGGACGGAGGACCTCTGCCACGTGTCGTACCTGCGGCCGGTGGACGGGTGTCCCACGTACACTGAGTATTTCAAGGATGGCGACGACATCCCGTCGCGTCTGTGCACGATCCACCAGGGCAACATGAAGCAGCGCGTGCAGCGAGCCGTCCAGGGGGTGTTCGGCGCGATCGGCAGGGGACTGAAAGGCATCTTCAGCAGGTAGAATTCGCGTGGTGCTCCTTCTCACATTGTGGGCGGTCGCGGCGAGCCTGGCGCTCGTCGTGCTCGTCATCCGGTACCGCGGCGCGCGCGCCGAGCCGCCTGCCGGCACGCCGGCGCCGGACGAACCGGCGCGGCAGTTCGACACGATGGTCCTCGAGAACATCGACGAGATCATCTTCCGGTTGAAGTCGGACGAGGGAGGCGCGGCGCTCGAATCCGTCAGCTCGCGCGTCACGGACCTGCTCGGCTACACGCCGGAGGAGATGATCGCGCTCGGAAATACGCTCATCCATCCCGACGATCTGCAGAGCGTCCAGGACAGGACGCGTGAAGCGTTCCGCAGCTCCGCGACGACGACGTTTCAATACCGGGTTCGTCATCGCGACGGCAGCTACCGCTGGTTCGAGAATCGCCTGCGCGGCATCGGACCGCGCGGAACCGAAGGGCCGGCCGTCTTCGGCGTCGCACGCGACATCACCGCGCGCATGGAGATCGAGGACGAGCGCCGCCGCGGCGACGAGGACGCGCAGCAGGCGCACAAGATGGAGGCGCTCGGGCGGCTCGCCGGCGGCATCGCGCACGACTTCAACAACCTGCTCACGACCATCGGCGGCAACGCGAGCTTCGTGCTGGAGCTGATTCCGCCCGCAGACCCCACGCGCGAGGCGCTCGACGACATCCTCGCCGCCTGCGATCGCGCGTCCCGCTTCACCCGGCAGCTCCTCGCCTTCAGCCGCAAGCAGGTGCTGCAGCCGCAGCCGCTGCAGGTCGGCGCCGTCATCGGCGACATGCACCAGATGCTCTCGCGGCTCCTCGGCCCCGAGTACGAGCTGAACGTCGACTTCGCGCAGGACCTGCCGCCCATCGCGTCCGATCGAGGGCAGATGGAGCAGGTCGTCATGAATCTCGTCGTCAACGCGCGCGACGCGATGCCCTCGGGCGGGCCGATCTCCCTGCGCACGCGGCGGGCCACCGCGGACGATGCAGACGCCATCGCCCGGATGCCGTCGCATCCGGCGGAGGCGGTTGTCCTCGAAGTCGCGGACCGGGGAAGCGGCATTCCCGAAGACATCCGGGAGCGGATCTTCGAGCCGTTCTTCACGACGAAGGAACGCGGCAAGGGAACGGGCCTCGGCCTCGCGATGGTCTACGGGTTCGTCCGGCAGAGCGGCGGCCATGTCGAGCTGGTGACCGGCGCGGACACGGGGACGACCTTCAAGATCTTTCTGCCGGCGGTCGCGGCGCCGCATCCGCCGATCGCGTTGACCATCTCCGCCGACCCGGTCGACGGGCGGTCGCTGACGGTGCTCGTCGTCGACGACGAGCCGGGTGTGCGCCACCTGGCGTCGACGATCCTGCGGAAGTCGGGATACGTCGTGGTCGAAGCGAGCGACGGCCTCGAGGCCGAGCGCGTCGTCGGCGATCACCAGGGCGGGATCGACGTGCTGCTGACCGACATCGTGATGCCCGGCATCCGCGGACCCGAGCTCGCGAAGCGGCTCCGGAACGCGCGGCCGATGATCCGCGTGGTCTATATGTCGGGCTACCGCGACACAGAGCCCCTTGCCGACGTCGAGCGCGGAGAAGCGGTATTTCTCGAGAAGCCATTCGTCCGCGCCGCGCTGCTGGGGGCGATCGCCAGAGTCGGGACATCAGCCTGAGTTCCGGTTGAAGCCGGGCTCCACCGATACTCCCCATCGCGGTGGGGTCCGCCTTCAGGCGGACCTTCATCCGAACCCTGAAAGCCGCGTCGTGAGTCCAAGGTAAAATCGCCAGCTTATGCGTGCCCCCTTCCTCCCGCTCCTTCTCTGCGCCGTCGTGGTCGCGGCCGCGTGCGGCGGCGGTAACAGCGAGCAGGCCGGTGCCGGCGCCGCCGGCGGCCGGGGTGCGTTCCCCGCGATGGACGTCAAGACCCTGACCATCGCGCCGAAGCCCATCCCGCAGACCAGCGAGTTCGTCGCCACGATCCGATCGCTGCGGTCCACCAACATCCAGCCGCAGGTCGAGGGGTTCGTCCGCCAGATCATGGTCAAGGCCGGCGACCGCGTCAGCGCCGGCCAGCCGCTCGTCCAGATCGATCCGGAGAAGCAGCAGGCGACCGTCGCGGCGTCGCAGTCGCAGCGGGCGTCGCGCGACGCCGATCTCGAATTCGCGCGCCAGCAGCTCGCGCGGGCGCAGAAGCTGTTCGACGCGGGCGCCGTGAGCCGCGCGGAGCTCGAGCAGGCCGAGACCGCGGTGAAGACCGCCGACGCGCAGCTGGCAGCGGTCAACTCGCAGATTCGCGAGAACCAGGTGCAGCTGCAGTACTACCGCGT
>DASQAX010000460.1:0-9331 GCA_035635535.1 Vicinamibacterales bacterium
GTGGGGCGCGAACTACTTTCCGAACGTCACGCTGACCACGCAGGACAACCGGAAGGTGCGCTTCTACGACGATCTGATCAAGGGAAAGATCGTCGCCGTCAACCTGATCTACACCAGCTGCAAGTACGCCTGCCCCCTCGAAACCGCGCGGCTCGCCCAGGTGCAGCGGCTGCTGGGCGACCGCATGGGACGCGACGTCTTCTTCTACTCGATCACAATCGATCCGGCGTACGACACGCCGGCGGTCCTGAAGGAGTACGCCGCGAAGTTCGACGCGGGGCCGGGCTGGCTCTTTCTCACCGGCTCACAGGAAGACATCGATCTGATCAGCCGGAAGACCGGCCTCTACTCCGAGCCGAACCCGAACAACCCCGACGGCCACACGCCGCACCTGCTGGTCGGCAACGAGGTCACGGGGCAGTGGATTCGCAACTCGGGCGTCGACGACCCGCGCTTCCTGGCGACGACCATCGGCACGTGGTTGAACAGCTGGCGGACCGCGGCGGCGCCGACGCGCTCCTATGCGGACGCCCCGAAGCTCGACTTCGCGGCCGGCGAGTACGTCTTCATGAAGCACTGCGCCGCCTGCCACACCATTGGCGGCGGCGACCGCATCGGTCCGGACCTCGCCGGGGTGACTGCGCGCCGGGACAGCGCGTGGCTCACGCGGTTCATCAGCGCGCCCGACGCCGTGCGCGCGTCAGGTGACGCCATTGCCAAGGCGCTTGCGGCGAAATACATGCCCGCCGTCATGCCGCGGCTCGGCATCGCCGAGAGCGACGTCGCGCAGATCCTCGGGTACATCCAGAAGCAATCGGACGCCGCGCAGCGACCCGAGGCCGGAAACAGCTCCAGCCCCGCCGCCCCGAAGGCGGCAGACCTGTCAGCGCTGCTGGATCCGTACGTCCGGATCCAGCAGGCGCTGAACGTCGGCAGGGTGGACGGTGTTCGCGAGCACGCTCGCGACGTCGCGACGCAGGCGAAGGCGCTCGGACCAGATGCCGAGGCCATTCGCCTCGCCGCGACGGAGATCGATCGTCGGCTGGCAATCGCGGCCGTCCGCTCCGCATTCGGCGCGCTCGGCGACGCCATCCTCGCGTACGCGAAAGACCGCCACGCGACGTTCGGCGCCGGTGTGAAGGTGGCCTACTGCCCGATGGTGCGCAAGTACTGGCTCCAGCGCGGCGAGACGATTCAGAACCCGTACTACGGACAGCAGATGTCTGACTGCGGTCGGTTCGTGGCCGATTTGCCATCGGTCGGCCAGCCGGCGACGTCCGGGACAACGACACGTTCACAGCAAGGGCAGCAAGGACGCTCACAAGCGCGGGCGGATAAGTCCGTGCGCTGAACTGCATCACCCCCAGCGATGCAGGACACGAGGAGAGACATATGACTTCGTCATTACGATTCCGGATGCGGCGGATACGGTCCCGGTACTGGGCCATTGTCACGGTGCTGGCCATGATCTTTTCGCCCACGGGTATCCCTTTCCTGGCGCCGCAGGCGGTGGTGCAGGCGCAGGTGCAGGTCGCGCCCATCGGGAACGGCTTCGTCCTTGACACCGAGGACCTGCGCTTCATCTTCCACCAGATCGCGGTGGCGCAGCAGCACGTCGTGACCGCCAGCGCAGGCCACCCGTGCGACACGCTCATCGGGCCAGGACCGAATCAGGTCAATTCAGTGAGCAGCCCGAATGGCAACCCACAGCTCCCGGTGGGTCTCCGGACTGTCGACGGGTCGTGTAACAACCTCGTCCCCGCACCCGACCAGCATAACTTCGGCAGGGCCGATCGACTGTTTCCGCGTCTGACGACGCCCGTCTTCCGTGACGCCGAGCAGGGGACCTCCTACAAGCAGAAGCTGCTCAACAACACGGTCATCGACTCGCAGCCGCGCATCATCACCAACCTGATCGCGGATCAGTCGGACGCCAACCCCGCGGCGGTCGCCGTCGCCAAGCACCCCTGCGGCTCGGGGGGGTTCGTCTGCTCCGACCCGGCTGCCGACCCGGCCCACCCGAACGACCCGCTGTTCACGGTCAGGGACCCGGCCTCCGGCGCACTGTTCATCCCGAACATCACGCCCGACTTCGGTCTATCGGCGCCGTTCAACCTGATGTTCGCGTTCTTCGGCCAGTTCTTCGACCACGGCCTCGACCTCGTCACCAAGGGTGGCGGCACCGTCATCATGCCCTTGCGGGCGGACGATCCGCTGTTTGTGCCGGGCAGCCAGACCAACTTCATGGTGATGCCGCGCGGTCTCAACCAGCCGGGCCCGGACGGGGTCATCGGCACGGCCGACGACATCCAGGAGACGGTCAACGAGACCACGCCCTGGGTCGACCAGAACCAGACCTATACATCGCATCCCTCACACCAGGTGTTCCTCCGCGCGTACACGCTGGTGAATGGAAGGCCGCGGCAGACGGGCCTGGTGCTCGACGGCGGCTTCTGCGCGCCGCGCCAGGGCGGCAGCCCCGGCGAGCAGATTTGCGACATCGGCAACTGGGCCGAGGTGAAGGCGCAGTCGGCGCATATCCTGGGCATCCAGCTCGTCGATCAGGACGTGCTGAACGTGCCGCTCCTCCTCACCGACCCGTACGGCCACTTCAAGCCAGGACCGAACGGCTTCCCGCAGATGATCCGGCCGGGCAACGTCCTGGTCCAGGGCAACCCGGCGGCCAACGGGGGCCAGGGTGTGCTCATTCCCGACGACGCATTCAGGACGGGACACGCGTTCCTCAACGACATCGCGCACAACGCGGTTCCCTCGCCCGGCCTGGTGCCCGACGCCGACACCACGATCTGCAACTTCCGGACGGTGCCGAGCTGCCAGGCTGCAGGCACGTACGACGACGAGTTGCTGAACGCGCACTTCATCACGGGTGACGGCCGCGGCAACGAGAACATCGGGCTGACGACGGTGCACTTCATCTTCCACGCCGAGCACAACCGCCTGCGGAACTACATCGATCGGCAGATCAGCGCGCTGCTGCCGACGGCGGAAATTAACGCGTGGCATGCGGTGCACGCGGGCTCGGGCTGGGACTACAACGAGCGCCTCTTCCAGGCGGCGCGCTTCGTCACGGAGATGCAGTATCAGCACCTCGTGTTCGAGGAGTTCGCGCGGACGGTTCAGCCGCTGATCAACCCGTTCCTCGGCGGCCTGACGAGCATCGACGGGGCCATCGTCGCGGAGTTCGCGCACACGGTCTACCGTCTCGGCCACTCGATGCTGCCGGAGCGGCTCGACCGCATCAACGCGGACGGCTCGGCCAACGAGATACGACTCTTCGACGCGTTCCTCAACCCGCTCGAGTTCAACGACGGCGGACCGGCGGGTGTGTTGACGGCCGACAAGGCTGCGGGCGCGCTCGTGCGCGGCCTGTCGAAGCAGGTCGGCAACGAGCTCGACGAGTTCGTCACCTCCTCGGTGCGTAACACGCTGGTCGGCTTGCCGCTCGACCTGGCGGCCATCAACCTCGCACGTGGCCGCAGCGAAGGCGTCCCGTCGCTCAACGAGGCGCGCCGGCAGTTCTTCAACGCGACCAGGGACCCGACGCTGGCGCCGTACAAGAGCTGGTCCGAGTTCCGGTTCGCCCTGCGGCACGACCAGTCGTTCGTCAACTTCGTGGCGGCCTGCGGGAACCACCCGACCATCACGGGCGCCACGACGGTCGCCGACAAACGCGCGGCGGCGCAGGCACTCGTCAATGCCAACGACCCGTTTCTGTCGACGCAGGCGTCGGCCGCCGATCCCACGGCCGGCGGCCTGGAAAACGTCGACTTCTGGATCGGCGGCATGGCGGAAAAGCCGAACGTGTTCGGCGGTCTCCTGGGCCCGACGTTCAACGTCGTGTTCGAGCGGCAACTCGAGAAACTGCAGGACGGCGACCGGTTCTACTACCTGCAGCGCACGGACGGTCTCAACCTCAAGGAGCAGCTCGAGGGCAACTCGTTCGCCGAGTTGATCCGCCGCAACACCGACATGGGCGTGTCCATGGACGTGGTCTTCAATACCGCGGACTTCAATTTCGATACGAACGATCCGCGGTTCAGCAGCGCCAACACCTCCCCCGTCGACGTCGGGGGCGGCATGTCGGTGTTCACACTCGCCGACGGAACGAAGGTCTTCTTCGATCCGGCGCACAGCGGCAAGAACATCACGGTCAACGGCAGCGCCGGCAACGACCGGTGGCGCGCGGACGTCGGTGACGACACGATGCTCGGCAACGGCGGCGCCGATCGCCTGGAGGGCGGCGAAGGCAACGATACGCTGCTCGGCGGCGACGGCGACGACATCCTCCTGGGCGGCAACGGCGACGACGTCCTGAAGGGCGGGCCGGGCAACGACGCCATGGAATCGGGCCCCGGGTTCGGCGCCGACCTTGAAATCGGCGGCGACGGCAACGATTTCATGGTCGGTGGCAACGACGGCGTGGAGTACTTCGCCGGTCCCGGCAACGACATCCTCGTCGACGGCAGCATGCGCGCCGAGGCTATCTTCGGCGGCGGGGGCGACGACTGGCTCGATGACGGTGAAGGGCACGACGGCGGCATGTTCGGCGACGAGGGCAACGTCTTCGACCTGCTGGCCGGCCTCAGCCTCATCGGCGGCGACGACGTTGGTGGTGGCGGTCCCGGACAGGACAACTTCTTCATGGAGGGCGGCGACGACATCGCGCTCATGTCGGAGGGGAGCAACAAGTTCTTCGGCGACTACGGGTTCGACTGGATCACGCTGCGCGGGTGGAACTCGCCGGAGTTCGTCGAGCTCTCGCTGCTGGGGTTTCCGGCCGCGCCGATCAACTTCAACGACCTCCGGAACCGGTACCGGTTCGTCGATGGCGCGTCGGGCTGGAACCTCGACGATCACATCGCCGGCTCCAACAACGTGCTCTGCCAGCCTCCGGCTGCGGTCGCCGAGTGCCTGCTCATCGGCATGGAGCTGACGAGGACGGGTGCGCGGAAAATCGCCGGCCTCGAGGCGCTGATGGGCCCGAACGGCTTCAACGCGAACCTCGACGCCCCGGCGGTCCCCGGCGTCAAGGGTGTCGGGTTCATGGGCGGCGACATCCTGCTCGGCGGCCCGGGCAGCGACACGCTCGAAGGCAAGCAGGGCGACGACCTGATTGACGGCGACGTGTGGCTGAACGTGCAGCTCGAGGCCACGTATAACGACGGCACCGTGCGGCTGGTTGACGGCCCGCGCGATCTGGTCGCCGACGTGCTCTCGGATCCGCAGCGGCTCAACCCGGGGAACATCAGGATCGTCAAGACGATCGTGAGCCCGGTCGCCCCGCCGGCCGACTGCCGCGCCGCGGCGCCGCTCAACTGCGACACGGCGGTGTTCAACTTCCCGAGCACGGAGTACGTCATCACGCAGAACGCGAACGGCACCGTGACGGTGCAGCACGTCCCGGGCGGGGGAGTGAGCAAGGCTGAGGGCACCGATACGCTGCGCAACATGGAGCGCGCGGTGTTCAGCGACGGCGTGGTGATCGACTGGATGACGAACTCGGCGGCGACCGGCACGGTGACGCTGAGCGACACGACGCCGACTGAAGGCGTGGCGCTGACCGCCACGACCAACATCACCGACCCGAACGGCTTCGACCCGGCGACCATCACCTTCGACTGGGAGATGGAAACGACGCCTGGCGTGTTCGCGGTCGTTGCGACGGCCCGGAGCTTCACGCCCCGAAATCCGCAGGTCGGCCACGCACTCCGCGTCGCCGCGCGCTTCACCGACTTCGACGGGTTCGACGAGGTGGTGAGGTCCGCCCCGAGCGCCCCGGTCCTGAACGTCAACGATCCGCCTGTCGGTGCGCCGACGTTGAGCACGGCGACGCCGCAGGAACTGGAGCCACTCTCGGCGAGCGCCGCGGGCATTACGGACGCGGATGGTCTCGTCGGCGTGACCTTCAACTTCCAGTGGCAGCAGGCGACGACCGCGGTTGGAGCACCGTTCAACAACATCGCGGGCGCCACGCAGCAGACGTTCACGCCGGCGCAGGCGCAGGTGAACGGGATCCTGCGCGTGGTGGTGTCCTACACGGATAACCACGGAACGCGCGAGTCGGTGACGTCTGGAGCCACCGGTGTGGTGGGCGACGTCTTCGTCGGCACCCCGGGAGCGGACACCTACAACGGCACGGCGGGCAGGGACAAGGTCTCCGGCCTCGGCGGAGCGGACATCCTCAACACCGGCGCGGGCGCCGACGTGGTCGACGGCGGCGACGGCGACGACACCATCAACGCCGGGGCCGACAACGACGTGATCCTCTACAGCGGCTCGGCGAACGGCTTCGACAGCGTCAACGGCGACACGGGAGCCGACGAGATCCGGGCGCTGGCCGCCAACACCGTGATCGGGCTGACGTCGATCGCCGCGGTCGAGACGATCAACGCGAACGGCTTCGCCAACGTGACGATCCAGGGCAGCGCGCTCAACGACTCGTGGAACTTCTCGACGATGACGCTGACCGGCATCGCCGCGATCGACTCCGCCGATGGAGACGACTCGGTAATCGGCGGACCAGGCAACGACAACATCCGGGGCGGCACCGGCAACGACGTGCTGACCGGCAACAACGGCGCCGACACTCTCGATGGTGGCGATGGCGCCGACATCATCAACGGGAACAACGGCAACGACGTGATCACCGGTGGAGCCGGCAACGACACGATGAGCGGCGGGGCCCACGACGCGCTGGCGGACAACGCGACCGGCAACGTCTACCGGTTCGGCCTCGGATCGGGTCAGGACAGCGTCTCGGGGTTCGACTCGAACCCGGCGGGCGGCCAGGATCGCCTGGACGTCAGCGCCCGTGGCATCACGGCGGCCAACTTCGCGTCGCGCGTATTGATCACCCCGGTCACCAACCTCGACCTCACGGTCGACACGCTGGTCACCTTCATCGGGACGACGGACACGGTCCGCCTGCTCGGCGTCGCGGCGGCAACCGTGACGTCGGCGGACTTCATCCTCGCGCCGTAGGGATCCGGATCACAGCTGCAGGGTGCGGGACGCCGCACCCTGCAGTTCAAGGAGCAAGGATTCCTGTTCAGTGTGCCGTGGGGTAGGGGACGCCCCGCCCCACGGCGCGGATAAGGGCCTGGTAGTCATGGCGAACGCCTCGACGGTTTCGGAATACCACCGGATCATCTCGCCGCTGGTCGGCTTGGCGCTCTGCATGGCGCTGATGCCGAGCATCCGGGGCGCGGCGCATTCGACGGCGCAGCCCCCCACCACCAACATCGCGGAAACGTTCACGGGCGAGCAGCTGGGCGTCTCCGACGCCGAGCGCGCCGGACGCATCCAGGTCATCATCGCGAAGTGGTCGAGCGACGACGAGGTCAAGCGCTTGAGCGAGCCGCTTCAGCAAGCGGACGGCGAGACGCTGCTCGCGATGCTCCACGATCGGCATCCGCGCATCGGCGTCGTGCTGATGCCGGGCGTCCAGGCACACGGCATACGGGCCCGCACGCCCACGCCGCGCAACATCCTGTTCGCGCGCGACGTGATGACGCCCACGGGGCGCCAGATCATCGTTATCGCCGACGAACACCTGGGTCTCGGTGAGGCGCCGCTCGAGGCGCGCAAGCAGGTGCCGGAGTTCAACCTGCTCGACATCCGGCTCGGGCCCGATGGCACGGGCGTCGGCAAGGTCGCCTCCGCGGCGGACATCACGTTCAACGCGAAGAGCGGCCTGGTCGAAGTCAAGGATTTCAGCAGGCGTCCCGCGCGCCTGATCGACGTGCGCGCCGAGAAGCCGTGAGCGGAACCTTGACCCTGCGTCCGACACCATTCGTGCTCGTCGCCGTGGTGATGGCCTGGCTGGCCGTCCCCGCGGCGCGTGCGGACATCCAGCTGTCAATCCGCGACGGCCGCGTCGTCCTCGTGGCGAACAACGCGACCATCGCGGACATCATCGTGGAGTGGGCGAAGGTCGGCCACATCAAGATCGTCAACGCCGACAAGATTCCCCGCGACGTCGTCACACTCGAGCTGCGAAACGTCAGCGAGCGCCAGGCGCTCGACATCCTGCTGCGCTCGACGAGCGGCTTCATCGCCGCCCTGCGCGCGGAAGACGATCCGAACGCCTCGCTGTTCGACCGCATCGTCATCATGCCGCCGAGCGTCGCACCGCCGCCCCCCGCGGTGAACGCGAGCGCGCCGCCGCAGTACCCGCGCACCCCGTCGCCGGCTGCCGACATGCCGGCGCCGGCGCCGGTGCAAGCGGCAGACAACACGACAGATCGACCTGACGATCCACCGCCGCAGCTGGTGGTGGGTGCGGCACTGGCGGAGCGTCCACCAGAATCGTTCACATCGAGCAATACCCGTCACATGATGGAGACGGTCGATCCGCGGAACTTCCGCCTGCCGGCCTCGACGATCGTTGGTGCCGGCGTCCCCCCCCCGAGTGTGGCGCCACCCGTCGTGGGTTCTTCCCGGCCAGGCGTGATCTCGATGCCGGCGGGACCAACCGCTCCCTGACACCTGTCCCTACCAGAAAGCCCGTACGTGGCGATTCTTTGAGGTTCTCTACTTCTCGTACGCGTACACGGCGATGCAGCCCTGCCTGGCGGGGAGGCTGAAGGTCACACTGCACATGTCGGTCAGCGCCGTCGCATTCGGAACAGCGACGGGAACAAATACGTGATTGTTCCCGCGGAAGGCCGCCACGGAGTGAACGCCGGGTCCGGCCGGCAAGCTGTCCAGCAGCGCGCCGGTCTCGGCGTCAATGACACTGAGGGTCGGATTGGCGCCGAAGCCACTGGGCGCATAGAAACGATTGTCGCCCGCGTTGTACCACACCTCGTCTGCGCCGTGGGTCCCGGTCACGGTGGCGATCACGTGGCCGTTCAGCGCGTTCACCATCAGAAGCGGCCTCCCACCCCCGCAACCGACGAGCAGATGCTGGGACGGACCGAGAGCGAGGCCGGAGCCGCAATCGGGTGTCGGGTACCTCGCCTCCACGACGGGTGCCTTTGGATCTTTTACGTTGATGACCGCAACCTCGCCCATGCCAGGATTGCCCGGCACGGTGGCCAGCATGCGCCCACCATTCAATTCAGCGTCCCACACCGGTTGCTCAAAACCCCTCGCGTCCGGGAACGGAATCCTGGCCAGAACCGCGTAGGGTGGGTCCGACGAAATCAGCGTAGCAAAGGGAGGATGCTCCGCGGGATTTCCGACCATGATGACGTGATCCTTCGGGTCAAATCCGATCTCGTCGGAGCGGCATTGAGCGCCGGTGGAGATCGTCGCGATGGGACTCACGTTACTAAACGGCGGCTGAGCGCTGGTCAGGTCGAAGACC
>DASQAX010000461.1:0-2952 GCA_035635535.1 Vicinamibacterales bacterium
CTGGATGCCGAGGCCGCCGACGCCGAACCACCGGCGCGTGCCGTTCACCGGCGCGCTGAACAGCACCGCGACCAGCATCAGGACGACGAGCGCGAGCAGGCACCAGATGAACGCCTCGTTGCGGTAGGTGCGGTAATCGACACGCGTCGCCACGCCCAGGACCGCGAGGCCGAGCACGCTCCAGAGCGCCTGCTTGGTGAGGAAGAGGTAGGGTTGCTGAAACCGCTCGAGCGCGATGACCGCGGAGGCGCTGTACACCATGACGACGCTGACGCAGACCAGCAGCAGCGTGGCCGTGAACAGGATCCTGTCGATCTTGAGCTTGCGAGCCAATCAGCCCTTTCGAGGCGCCTTCGCTACAGGACTGCCTCTGATGTACCGAGAACGTGTTGCGCGTCGATATCCGGGATCCACTAAGATCGGATCCCTTGACTGCCGGAAGCAGTCAGCAGTCGCCAGCCGGCTCGTGGAATGGGACACCCACCTCGCAGACCGGGGTAGTCTGCGTTCCCAGCGGTAGGCTCCCAGTCGCCCGGGCCGGTCTGACGACAGCTCACTGCTCCCGCCGACGCAGCCGCTGTACTTCTTCCTTGAACACCTCTCCTCTCTCCGCGTAATCGCGAAACCAGTCGAAGCTCGAACAGGCGGGCGCCAGCAGGACGACGCCGTCCGGACGCGCAGCCTCGTAGCCCCGCTCGACCGCGTCGCGCATCGACGGCGCGTCGATCACGCGCACGACCCCGGCCAGCGCCTTGCGCACGCGCGGCGCCGCCTCGCCGATCGCGATCACCGCGCGCCCCCGCGTCGCGAGCGGCTCGCCGAGCTCGGCGAAGTCGCCCCCCTTGTAACGGCCGCCGACGATGGCGACGACGCCGCGCTCGAAGCTTTCGATCGATCGCCGTGCCGCTTCGACGTTGGTCGCCTTCGAATCGTTGACGAACCTCACGCCGCCGACGTCGGCAACCGGCTCCATGACGTGCGGCAGCCCGTGAAAGCCGCGGAGCGCCTGCACCATTGCCTCGGGCTGCACGCCGGCAATGTGCGTGGCGGCCGCGGCCGCGAGGACGTTGTTCAGCATGTGGCGCCCGGTGAGCTCCACGGCGCCAATCGGGATCAGCCGTTCGACGCCGGTGCCGGTGCGGCGGACGATCCAGCCGCCGTCGACCACGAACCCGTCGCGTGCCTGTCCTTCGAGCGAGAACAGCACGCGGGCCGCCGCGGCCCCGCGGGCGTGCTCGAGCACCGCCGCGTCGTCCGCGTTGAGCACCGCCCAGTCGCCGGCATCCTGGTTCGCGAAGATCCGCGCCTTCGCCGCCGCGTACGACGCGATCGTCGGATGCCGATCGAGGTGGTCGTCGGCGAAGTTGAGCCACACCGCGATCCACGGGTGGAACGTCGTGGTCGTCTCGAGCTGAAAGCTGCTCGTCTCGACGACGTGCACGGTGTCGGCGGTCGCGGCCTCGACCTGCGCGCTCAGCGGCGTGCCGATGTTGCCGCCGACCATCGCCTTCCGCCCCGCCGCCTCCAGCATTCGTCCAATCAACGTCGTCGTGGTGGACTTCCCTTTCGTCCCGGTAATGGCGATCACGCGTCCCGTCACCCAGCGCCAGGCGAACTCGAGCTCGCCGATCGTCTCGACGCCTCGCGCCCGCGCGGCGTCGAACACCGGCTGCTCCGTCTGGACGCCGGGGCTCGTGACAATCACGTCGGCCGACGCAAGCGTCTCCGGCCTGTGACCACCGAGCTCGAGCTCGACGCCCCCGGCCCTCAATCGATCCGCCTCGTCGATCGTCTCGCGCATGTCCGTCAGCGTCACCCGCGCGCCCTTTCGTGCCGCGAGCGCCGCGGCCGCAATGCCGCTTCGCGCCGCTCCGACGACGACCACCCGCATCCCGCGCACCGAGTAGGCAGTGCCATCCACGCCATCACCGCAGCTTCAGCGTCGTCAGGCTGAACAACGCAAAGATGATCGCCAGGATGAGGAAGCGCGCGATCACCTTCGGCTCGCTCCACCCGATCAGCTCGAAGTGGTGGTGGATCGGCGCCATCTTGAAGACGCGCTGGCCCGTGAGCTTGAACGAGGCGACCTGGATGATCACGGAGAGCGCCTCGATGACGAACACGCCGCCGACCATCGGGAGCAGCAGCTCCTGCTTGATCAGGATCGCCACGGTGCCGAGCGCGCCCCCGAGCGCGAGCGACCCGACGTCGCCCATGAAAATGTCGGCGGGGTAGGAGTTGTACCAAAGGAAACCGAGGCTCGCGCCGACCAGCGCGCCGCAGAAGACGGTCAGCTCGCCCGCGGGCGCGAAGCGGACGAGCAGCAGGTACTGCGCGAGCACCGCGTGCCCCGTCACGTAGGCGAGCGCGGTGAATGCGGCGGCCGACACCGCGAACGTGCTGATGGCGAGCCCGTCGAGGCCGTCGGTCAGGTTGACCGCGTTGCTCGCGCCGACGAGCACCACCACCGTGAACGCGATGTAGAACCATCCCAGGTCGGGAATCAGGTTCTTGAAGAACGGGAAGATCAGCCGCGTGTTGTAGAGCGGCGGGTTCTGCTGCGACAGCAGCAGCACGGCGAGGCCGACCGCCAGCGCGACGACGACCTGTCCACCCAACTTGTAGCGGGGGATCAATCCGTGGTGCGAGCGCCGGACGATCTTCAGGTAATCGTCGGCGAAGCCGACGGCGCCGAACGCCGCCGTCGCAAGCACGGCAATCCAGATGTACCAGTTCGACAGGTCGGCCCAGAGCAGCGTCGGCAAGATCGCCGACGTCAGGATCAGCAGGCCGCCCATCGTCGGCGTCCCCGCCTTGGCGCGATGCGACTGCGGACCCTCCTGCCGGATCACCTGGCCGATCTGGAAGTCGCGCAGCTTGCGGATCATCCAGGGGCCGAGCAGGAGGCTGAGCGCGAGCGCCGTCAGGCTCGCCGCCGCGGTCCTGAACGTG
>DASQAX010000462.1:0-3482 GCA_035635535.1 Vicinamibacterales bacterium
CAGGGATCAGGGATCAGGGATCAAAAGCTTTTCGGTCCAGGTTCTTGATCCCGATCCCCGATCCCCGATCCCCATCCCCGCCGGGCATCCGATATGCACCCGCCGAGCATCGGACTCATCCAAGGAAGGCGCGATGTCTCAGACCGCATCCGACATCCTCATCGAAGTGCTCCAGGAATGGGGCGTTGACACCATCTTCGGCCTGCCGGGCGACGGCATCAACGGCATCATGGAGGCGCTGCGCAAGAAGGCGGACGCGATTCGCTTCGTGCAGGTACGCCACGAAGAAGCGGCCGCGTTCATGGCGTGCGGCTACGCCAAGTTCACCGGCCGCCTCGGCGTCTGCCTCGCGACATCGGGGCCCGGCGGCATCCATCTGCTGAACGGGTTGTACGACGCCAAGCTCGACGGACAGCCGGTCCTGGCGATCACCGGCATGCCGTACCACGATCTCATCGGCACCCACACGCAACAGGACGTGGAGCTCGACAAGCTCTTCATGGATGTCGCGAAGTACAACGCGCGAGTCATGGGGCCGACGCATGTCGAAAACGTCGCGCACCTGGCGTGCCGGACGGCGCTGCTCTACCGTGGGGTCTCGCACATCTCCTTTCCGGTGGATCTGCAGGAAGCCGCGGCGGGCGGCCAGCGGTCGAAGCGCAACATCAAGGGCCACATGTCGGAGCTCGAGCCGCACAGCGCGCGGCTGCCGAACGACACGGACCTCGCGCAGGCCGCGGACATCCTGAACGGCGGAAAGAAAATCGTCATCCTCGCGGGCCGCGGCGCGATCGGCGCGGCGAGCGAGCTCGAACAGGCCGCCGAACTGCTCGGCGCGCCCATCGTCAAGCCGCTGCTCGGCAAGGCGGCGGTGCCCGACGACAGCCCGTACACGACGGGCGGCATCGGCCTGCTCGGCACGCGCCCGTCGCAGGACGCGATCGAAGCGTGCGACACGCTCCTCATGGTCGGCACCTCGTTCCCGTACCTCGAGTTCCTGCCGAAGCCCGGGCAGGCTCGCGGCGTGCAAATCGAGCTGGATCCGATCCGCATCGGGCTTCGGTATCCCGTGGAGGTCGGCCTGGTCGGCGACAGCCGCCGCACGCTGCAGGCGCTGATGCCGATGCTGCGGCGCCACGACGACCGCTCGTTCCTCCAGAAGGCGCAGCAGGGGATGGAGAAGTGGCGGAAGGTGATGGACGAACATGCCACGGCTCCCGACGTGCCGATGAAGCCGCAGGTCGTCGCGAAGGAAGTCAACCGCCTCCTCCGCGACGACGCGATCGTCGCGTGCGACAGCGGAACGATTGCCACGTGGTGGGCGCGCTACATCCAGGTGAAGAGCGGCCAGATGCACTCGCTCTCGGGCACGCTCGCCTCGATGGCCAACGGGCTGCCGTACGCGATGGCCGCGCAGATCGCCTATCCCGAGCGGCAGGTCGTCGCCTTCGTCGGCGACGGTGGCTTCTCGATGCTGATGGCCGAGTTCGCCAACTGCGTGAAGTACCGGCTGCCGATCAAGGTCGTCATCGTCAAGAACAACTCGCTCGGGATGATCAAGTGGGAGCAGATGGTGTTCCTCGGCAATCCCGAGTACGGGTGCGAGCTGCAGCCGATCGACTTCGCGGCCTACGCGCGGGCGTGCGGCGCGACGGGGTTCAGCGTCGCCGACCCGAAACAGTGCGGCGGCGTGCTCGACCAGGCGTTCGCGACGCCCGGCCCCGTCATCATCGAGGCAACCGTCGATCCGTTCGAGCCGCCGATGCCGCCGAAGGTCACGGTGCAGCAGGCGACGAAGTTCGCCGAGGCGCTGGCCAAGGGCACTCCGCATCGCAACAAGATCGCGCTCACCGTGCTCGCCGACAAGGTGCGAGAGCTCGTGTAGTGAACGCGCGGGAGCTCAGTCACGCGGGCGGCGCAAAGACGTTCGTCCTCGTCCTCAACACCGGTGACGAGGTGACGAAGGAGCTGCTCGCCTTTTCGAGCAGCCGCGGCATCGCCGCGGCGTCGTTCACCGGTATCGGCGCGTTCCAGCGTGTGACGCTCGGCTACTTCGAGCCGCAGGAGCGGGATTACCTGCACATTCCCATCACCGAGCAGGTCGAAGTCCTCTCCCTGCTGGGCAACCTGGCCATCGGCGACGACGGACCGAAGCTCCACGCGCACGTCGTCGTCGGCAAACGCGATGGAACCGCGCACGGCGGTCACCTCATCGACGCACACGTCCGGCCGACGCTGGAAGTCGTCCTCGTCGAGACGCCGGCTCATCTCCGGCGACGGAGCGATCCCGCGACCGGGCTCGCGCTCATCGATCTGAAGGAGCGGTGAGCGCGTGGCCACTGCTGCAGGACATCCGGCGCGCGTCGACTCCGCCGTCGACCAGGTCAGCGTCCACGCCTATACCATCCCGACCGACGCTCCCGAAGCCGACGGCACGTTCGACTGGCAGCAGACGACGCTGATCGTCGTCGAGATCGAGGGTGGCGGCAGGCGCGGTCTTGGATACACCTACGCCGACGCGTCCGCGGCGGCGGTTGTTCGGGGGGTGCTGGCGGAACGGATTCACGGCCTCCCGGTGATGGATGTCCCGCGGGCATGGATTGCGATGGTTCGTGCGGTGCGCAACGCCGGCCGTCCCGGCATCGCCGCGAGCGCCATTGCGGCGGTGGACGCGGCGCTCTGGGACCTGAAGGCGCGGCTGCTCGACGTGCCGCTCGTGAGGCTGCTCGGCGCGGTACGACCGGGGGTCGACCTCTACGGGAGCGGCGGGTTCGACGGGGCGCAGCGGCCCCGGGGAGATGGATGCCTCTATCCGGATTTGTCGCGGCCGGGTCTGGGCCTCGAGCTGAAACGGCCCGACGCCAGCCGGTTCGAAGTGCGGTAACCGACGCGGACGCGCTCGCCGCCGACCTGCGCGCCGCGGTTGCGGGAGAGGTGCGGTTCGGGACGGGCGACCGCTCGCTCTACGCGACCGACGCGTCCAACTACCGTCACGTCCCGATCGGCGTCGTCATTCCACGCACGACTGACGACATCGTCAGCGCCATCGATGTGTGCCGGCGTCATGGCGCTCCCGTCCTTGCGCGCGGCGCCGGCACGAGCATCGCCGGACAGTGCTGCAACGTCGCCGTCATCATCGACGCGTCCAAGCATCTCAATCGCATCATCGGTATCGATCCAGCTGCGCACGCGGCGCAGGTGCAGCCCGGCGTCACGCTGGACGACCTTCGCCACGCGGCCAACAGGCACGGTCTGACGTTTGGTCCCGATCCCGGGACGCACCGCTGGTGCACGCTGGGCGGAATGATCGGCAACAACTCCTGCGGCGTGCACTCGGTGCTCGCCGATTTTTACGGGCCGGGGCCGACAACGGCGCACAACGTCGACACGCTCGAGGTGGCGACGTATCGCGGCCTGCGCCTTCGCGCCGGCGCCACGACCGATGCCGGGTATCGGCACATCATCGATGCAGGAGGGCCGGC
>DASQAX010000463.1:0-4688 GCA_035635535.1 Vicinamibacterales bacterium
AGCATCGCCGCGAGCTGCGCCTCGTGCTCCTCCAACGTTCGCGACGTCGTCAGCAGACCGCCTTCGACGAGATAGCGGAAGTGCAGCGTGCCTTCCTGGCTCGCGCTGAATTCCGGCGGGAGGATGGCGAGCACCGGCCGCTGCGCGATGCCCGCCTCGATGAACGCGCTGGTGTTGAGTCCGACGACGGCGGCGCTGTGATGGAGCGAGTCGAAGTAATCGGCGCGCGACTGGTCATCGACCGGGTTTCCGCCCCGGAACGCCACGTCAGGCACCGTCCGCCAATCGACGTCGTCCCATTCGCGGGCCCGCGACGGATGCGGGCGGATGAGGATGCGCACGTCGCGGACGCGCGGATCCGCCGATGCGCGAAGGTGCGCCGCCCACCGCATCACGAACCCGGCCTCCGACGGACTTCCCGGGAACAGTGCGGAACAGACCCAGAGCACGAAGGGCCCGTCGTCCGGCAGGCCGACGTGACGCGCGAAGTCGGCGCGGGTGCGCGAAGGCTTCCGATCGAACCAGCGATCGAAGCATTGCGCGCCGGTGACGACCACGCGGTCCGGCGGAACGCCGTGCATCTCGAGCGCCTCTCGTTTCTGCACGTCATTCCAGACGAACAGGCGGTCGGGGACGTCGCGGATGATCGCCTTGCTCGAGAGGTGGTCCCAGCTCCAGACACACACGGCCGCAGGCAGGCGCCGCGCGCGGATGCTGCGCAGCAGATCCACCTGAGACGAGGCCACGACGCCGACAAGCGGCGTGATGATGGCGAGGTCCGGCCGCTGCTCGTCGACGAAGCGCTCGATCGCGGGGCTCGGCGGCAGCGCGCGATCGATCCGGTCGAGCAGGCGCGCGAGCGTTCGACGGCCGCCGGCCGCACGCACGCCGGGCACGCGCAGCACCCTGAGCAGTCCTCGCGGTGTGCGCAGGCGGGCGCGCCGCCGCAGCGCCGGCGTGTGCGCGTACTCGGGCCGCAGGTAGCGGAGGTAGTCGAGCGAGAGGCGGATTTTCGAGGCGAGGAAGAAATACGCCCGCTCGCGGCGCGGCATCACGCCGAAGGTCACCGTCGGGTGTCGGGCCGCGAGGCGTTCGACGATGTCGCGTCCGCCGAGCGCGGAGTCCTGCCGCTCCGCCGTCAGGTGGACGTCGTGCCCGCGGCGCGCGAGCTCGTCGACGACCGACTCGAGGTTGCGGAAGTATCCGTAGTGCAGCGACGCGAAGAGGACTCTCATCGCGTGTTGGGGCGGCCGCGCAGGCCGGCGCGATGCGTGAGCATCAGGACTTCGTAGATGACTTTGCGCGTCGCGCGACGAATCTTGGCCACCGCCATCCTGCCGCCGACGAGCGTGTAGTAGACCGCGTGCCGCGCGCCCTTCTTCACCAGCTTCTTGACGAAGTGGACGTTGTCCACGCCGCGGCCGAGGCTCTTCGACGTGTCGGTCTTGCGCGTGGCGCGCCACGCGGAGGCGATCACGTAGGTGGCCACCATCGACGGCGCGACGCCCTGCGCCCGCAGCAGCACCGCGTGCTGCAGCGACGGCGGCCAGTTGAAGCGCGGCGGCGTGGCGTCCGCGAAGAGCGACGTGCGCTGCCGCGCGACGCTTGCACCATCCGACTGGCGGCGCGACCACAGCGGCTGCGGCACCTGGTGAATCTCGCCGAGCCGCGTCAGCTCCGCAATGAGCATCCGGTCGGGGTTGAGCACGGGACGAAAGATGCCGGCGGCTTCGAGCGCGCGCATCCGCATCAGGCCGTACACCATGTCGCCCGAGCCGAAGCCGTTCCAGCAGAAGCGGCGCCACCGCTCGGCCGCACTCGTCACGCCGGAGGTGTCGAAGATGCGCGGCTCCTTGTCCACGACCACGCCGGCTTCATCGATCCGCAGCGTCTGCGGATACGCGAGCACGGCGTTCGGGTGTCGATCGAGCTCCGCGATCATCGTCTCGAGCCATCGCGCGTCCCATCGATCGTGATCGCTCACCCAGGCGAAGTATTCCGCGCCCGGATGATCGCGGCGCGCCATCTCGACGACTTCCTTCCAGGTCGGCACCATCCCCTGCCGCCGCTGATGGCGGACGTAGCGGACGCGAGCGTCCTGCCGCTCGTACTGGCGCGCGATCGCCTCGACCTCGTCGCTCGACCCGTCGTCGAGCATCAGGAGGGCGAAATCGCGACGGGTCTGCCCCAGAACGGAATCCATCGCCTCGCGCAGGTGTTTCGCGTTGTTGTACAGCGTCATGCCGAGGACGGTCCGAGGTGCCACGCCCCTCATTGCTGACGCGCTCCGAGAAGCGTCCGAAGACTGTCTTTCAGCCGGACAACCGGCCGGCTGGTCGCGACGGTATAGCGCCACCGCTTCCACTGCAGTTTCCGCAGCTTCCTGGCGCGCATCTGCCGCTTCGTCCGGCGCTCCAATCGATCGTGCGCGGCGTGTCGCTCGCGTTCGACCCGCTCCGCTTCCCATCGCGCGGCGCGCTCATCGAGGACGTCGCGCTTCAACTGCGCGCGCCCCTGCTCGCTCTCCGCGCGTTGTTCATCGAGGCTGTCCATCATCAGCCATGCGACAGGTCGGGTATTCGCGGCCGTGGCGAGGTGCCGGACGAGGCCACGCAGCGGCGTCGGCCGCGTCAATCGTTCATCAGGTGCTCGTCGTCCGCTGTGCGCGAGCTGCTCGACGGCATCGGCGAAGGTCGGCGTCGCGGGCGTGCCGAGCCCTTGCGGCCGGACGAATGCGCCGAGAAATCGCCGGTTCCGTTCGTCACGAATGCCATCACCGCCGATTGCGGCGGCGAGCTGGGCGAGGTGCGACGGAATATCACGACTGCTATGCACCAATCCGCCTTCGACGTTCAGCAGATACCGGAAATGGACCATGCCCTCCTGGTGCATCCGAAATGCGGGGAGCTGCAGTGTCAGGACGGGGCGGCCGATGATTGCCGCCTCCAGGAACACGGTCGTGCACAAGCCGACGACCGCGCCGCTGTAGTAGAGCGAGTTGAAGAACTCATCCTTTGCGTCGGCGTCGATAGGGTTGCGTCCGCTGACGGCGATGTTGTCCAGCCCGTCGAGCGTCACGCCGTTCCATTCACGGATCCGCTCAGGGTGCGGCCGAACGAGTACACCGGCGCCGCACAGGACCGGGTCGCGGCTCGAGCGCAGCGCCTCGATCCATTGCTTCACGAACAGCGGTTCGATCGGATCGGGCACCGGGCTCATCGCGGAGCAGACGTAGAGAATGACCGGACGCGATGGATTCAGACCCACGCCGCGGCAGAAGTCCTCGCGCGATCGCACCGGACGCGCATCGAACCATTGGTCGTAGCATTGCGCGCCGGTGACGATGACGCTCCCGTGCGGTATGTCGTGCATCTCGACGGCTTCGCGCTTCTGCACCTCGTTCCAGACAAGCGTCGCGTCGGGCTGGATATGAACGAGCGCCTTGCTGGAGAGGTGGTCCCAGCTCATGATGCATGCCGCCGTTGGAATCCCGAGCGCGCGCGCGGCCTTGACCTGGTCAATCGCGAAGGAGCGCGAGAAGGTCAGCGACGTGAGGAGAACGACATCCGGTTGTTGTTCGTCCATCAACCGGAGGATGCCGGGGCTTCGCGGCAGCAGCCGTTCGACGGCTTTGAGCAGCCATGCCGTGGCGCGATGGCCGACGAGCGCGCCGCCGATGCCCGACGTCATCCAGCGGACGATGCGTGGCGTCCGCTCGATGTTGCGGACGCGAAGCTTCTCCGCTTCGACGTAGCGCGGATCGAGGAAACGCACGTAGTCGAGCGCGAAGCGTACCTTCTGCGCGAAGGGGAACCATGGCTCCCCCGCCGGCGACGGCGTCCAGCTCCACGTGATCGTCGGATGCTCCGCCGCGAGACGTTCGACGAGCGCCTGCCCACCGAAGCGCTCCTCCTCGTCGGCGAGCAGATGCACCTGGTGGCCGCGTGCGGCGAGCTCGCGAATGACCGACTCGAAGTTGCGGTAATTCGCGAAATGCAGCGCGGTGAAAAGAACTTTCATCCCTTGCGCGCGATGACGCGCAGATTCTTGCCATAGCAGCCGGCGTTGGCGAGGAACTGGATGACATCGGAGACGTCCGCGAGTCCATCCGCGTCGCGATGCAGCACTTCGCGGCGATACCAGATGTAGTCCTCGATATCGAGCCCCTCGGTGACGATCAGCTCCGGCGCCAGCGAGTGCCGCCGCATCAGGTCCCGCATCGTCATCGGCGTGTAGTAGTTCAGGTGATGCGTCGGCCAGATGAAATGCGCCTTCGGGCCCATCAGCAGCCGCGACGCCGAATCGAAGTTCGGCACGTAGAGAAACAGGATGCCGCCCGGCGCCAGCAGCTCCGCGCAGGCACGAAGCGTGCGCCGCGGATCGAGCAGATGCTCGAGCACGTCGAAGAGCGAGACTGCATCGAAGCTGCCCGGCGCGAAGCCGGCGTCTTCGAGCGCAACCGTACGAAGGTCCAGGCCGCGCGAGCGGCCGAATTCAATGGCCGACGGATTGAGGTCGATGCCGATCGCCTCCCATCCCTCGTCGCGCGCCGCCTCGACGACGAAGCCGGTGCTGCAGCCGACGTCAAGATAGCGCGGCGTGCGGGTTCCCCGAAGGTGCTCGCCCATCATCCGCACGCGCTCGGTGCCGAACCGGTTCACGCGGTACTCGTGGCTGTTGATGCCGAG
>DASQAX010000464.1:0-12907 GCA_035635535.1 Vicinamibacterales bacterium
TCACCGTCGGCAGCTTCCAGCCGCTCGAGTACACCGACATGACGCTCGCAGCTGGACAGGAATTCGGCCTCGATCTCGAGCTGCGTCCGGCCGGCGTGAGCGAGACGGTGACCGTGGAAGCGCACGCGACGGCGATCGACCTGAGCTCGGCGCGCATCGGCGCGAACGTGAGCGAGCGCGAGGTGCAGGCGCTCCCGGTCAACGGCCGCCAGATGTCGCAGCTGCTGCTGCAGGCGCCGGGGTCGCAGAATGCCGGCACCGGCACGTGGCAGGACATCCGCTTCAGCGGGCGCGCCGTCGAACAGAACGTGATCAAGTACGACGGCATCGAGGGCTCCGCGATCATCGACGCGTCGCCCGGCAACGTGAACGGCGAGAACAACACGCCGTTCAAGCTCCAGGCCAGCCTCGAGAACGTGCAGGAGTTCCGCGTCGAGTCGAGCAGCTACCCCGCGGAGTACGGCACCGGCACCGGCGGGCAGGTGAGCGTGATCACCAAGTCGGGCGGCAACGCGTTCCACGGCGCGCTGTTCGACTACGTGCGGCGGGACCGGTTCGACGCGCGCAACTACTTCGACACGACGCGCAACCTCGACGGCAGCGTCATCACCGCGCTCCCGAAGTCGTCCCTGAAGCAGAACCAGTTCGGCGGCTCGATTGGCGGTCCGCTCGCCCGGGACCGCGCGTTCTTCTTCGGCAGCTACGAAGGCTACCGGCTCGACGCGGGGCTCAACTTCATCGAAGCGATCCCGGGCAACCAGGCGTGGGCGCGGGCGGTGGCGGCCATCGCGCCGCTGCGGCCCGGATTCCTCGCGCCCGGCGCCGTGGTGCTGGCGGGCGCCTCGGCGAACCCGGACTTCGACATCGCGCAGCTGCAGACCGTGCAGAACGTCACCGAGAATGCGTTCAGCGCCCGCGTCGATTTCAAGGCGAACGACAGCTGGTCGAGCTACGTCCGCCTGTTCCGCGACACCGGCGCCAACAACGAACCACAGGGTGTCACGGGGCGCGTCTTCCACACGACCGCGAAGCCGACCAATGCCGTCTACAACCTGCAGGGCATTCTCAACTCGAGCCTGACCAACGAGCTCAAGTTCGGCTACAACGCTGCGAGGACCACGGAGGAGGGGTTGGCGCCCTCCGGTTTCGAGAACATCATCCTCAACCTCAGTGGCTCGGTCGCCAACACCGGGATCGCCGGCCAGGGCGCGACGTCCGGCCTCGCGATTCCGGGCGGTCTCGTCCGCGTCAACAGCGCGGGCAACGGGCGGTCCGCGCCGTACGACCCGTATTCGCTCACCTTTGCCGACACGCTCAACCTGGTGTCGGGCAACCACTACGTGAAGGCGGGCGCCGACGTGCGCGTCATCCGCATGGCCACCGATCAGCGGGGCGGCATCACCTACAGCTTCGCGAACGTGGACGCGTTTCTCGCGAATACGCCCGCAACCATCCAGTATTTCGGCGACCTGAGCGAGCCGAGCCCCTTCCACAGCGGCGCCACCGGCATGAAGCACACGAAGCAGCAGTATTACGTGGCGTTCGCGCAGGACGAATGGCACGTGAAGCCGACCTTCACGCTCAACTACGGCGTCCGGTACGACTACTACACGCCGATGCGCGAGGCTGACAACCGAATCGTGAAGTTCAACATCGAGACGGGCGCGCTCGACCCGGACACGACCCCGTTCTTCACGTCGGTGAAGACGAACGTCCAGCCGCGCATCGCCGCCACCTACACGCCGATGGACAAGACCGTGATCCGCGGCGGCTTCGGCATCTTCGTGGGGCCGGGGCAGACCGAGGATCAGATTCAGCCGATCGAGGCCGAACGCATCAGCACGACGCTGTCGGCGGGCGCGCCGGGCGCGCTCTACCCGGTGGACCCGAACGTCATCCGCGCGAACTTCATCAACAACCCGAACAACCGGTCGTACCAGCCGCGCGCCTATTCGAACGAGTACTCGATTCCCGAGCGCGTCTACCAGTACACCGCGTCGGTGCAGCGCGACCTGGGTGCGAACCTGACCGCAACGGTCGCCTACGTCGGCAGCCAGGGGCGGAACCAGTTCCTGCGCAGCATCGCGAACCGCACCGTCGGCGTGCAAAGCAACGGCGCCGCCGCCGGCACCCAGGTTCGCGAGTTCGACCTCGTCACCTGCTCGAATGGCACCAGCGGCCGGGGCGTGCTCTGTCCCGCGGGCTCAGCGATTGCGACGATCCAGCGGCCGTTCGCCGAGGTCGACTACAAGACGAGCGGCGGCTACAACAGCTACAACTCGCTGCAGACGTCGCTGACGCGCCGGTCCTCGAACGGCGTCACGATGAACGCGCAGTACACGCTCGGGTACAGCAAGGGGAACACGGGCGGCTCGAACGAGGCGGTGACCGCCAACAACAACGCGAGGGCGCTGTCCGAGTTCGACTACGACAACGGGTACAACAACTTCGACGTGCGCCACACGTTCAACCTGAGCCTGCTCTACGACCTGCCGGGGCGCGGCCCGATCCTCGGCGGCTGGAGCGTGGCCGGCATCGTCAACGCCCGCAGCGGCATCCCGGTGCCCGTCCTGGTTCAGCGCAACGACATCGTCTACGTCGACGGGGCCGGCAACGTGTTCAACAACGCGGCGGCGGATCGCACGGCGGTCGTCAACACGCCGGGCGGCGGCGCGTCGCGCAACCAGCGCCGGCCGGACCACGTGCCCGGCGTCGATCCCTTCATCACGAACGGTGGGCTGCTGTTCCTCAACCCGGCGGCGTTCGCGACGCCGAAGCCGGGCACGTTCGGGAACCTGATGCGCAACGAGCTGCACGGGCCGTGGATGCGGCAGGCGGACCTGATGGTCGCCAGGCACATCGGCATCAGGAACGGTCCGAACGTGGAACTGCGCGCGGAGGTCTTCAACCTGTTCAACATCACGAACTTCGCCAACCCCGTCGGGACGCTCCCCAACGCGCTGCCGAACGCGGCGCTGACGGAGGCGAACAAGGTGCAGCCCGGACAGCCGTTTACGAATGCGGCGGCCGGAACGTTCGGACGCCTGACCAGCACCGTCGGCCGCACGGTGGGTCTCGGCACGCCGCGTCAGGTCCAGTTCGCGCTGCGGTTCAACTTCTGAGCGTGGACGTCGCCGGGACGCCGCGTCGTCGCTGAAGGCGGGAGCCGTCGAGGACGAACTCGCCCGGCGACGCGCGTGTGCCAGGGTGGCCAACGGCATCGCCGGGCGCCTGCGCGTGTGGATGGCGCTGCCGGCCGTTCAACGGCGGCTCAGCACGCCGGCGCCATCACGCGCGTAGCGATCAGTCTCCGCAGCATCCGCCGCCGCAACCACAGCCAGTCATATGCTCCTCCTTTCATATTCGCTAAGGCGAATATTTGACAGCGTGGATCGCCGCGGCTATATTTGTCAAGGCGAATATATGACCGATCAACTGGCGCAGCTCGAGGGGCTGTTCAAGGCGCTCGCCGACGCGACGCGGCTGCGCATCCTGCGGCTCCTGATGGCGGGCGAGGTCTGCGTGTGCGACATCCACGACACGCTGAAGATTCCGCAGGCCAGGGCCTCGCGCCATCTGGCGTATCTCCGCCGCGCGGGGCTCGTCACCACGAGGCGCGAGGGACTCTGGGTGCACTACAGCCTGTCGACGTCCGCGGACCCGATCATTGCGACGATCGAAGACGCGACCACGCACGTGCTCGGGCACGTCGATTCGCTGAAGAAGGACGCCGAGCGGTTCGAGAAGCGCACGGGATGCTGTGTGCCCGCGGCGGGACGCACGCGCCTTGCGTGCTGCGCCGGCGCGCCGGGGACCCACCGATGATTGCGGCCGTGATCAGCCCCGCGAAGGCCCTGGACATCGACGTTGTCGAAGCGCTCCTCGAACGCGAACATCTCCCGCTGGCCGGTCTCCGCGATCACGTCGAGGAGCTGCTCGTCGCGCGCGCCGGCAACCGCATCGTCGGCTGCGCGGCGCTGGAGCTCTACGAGGACGGTGCGCTGCTTCGGTCCCTGGCGGTCGATGCGGAGCATCGCGGTTCGGGGTTGGGGAGCGATCTGACGCACGCGGCGCTGCTCCTGGCCGATCAACGCGGCATGCCTGCGGTGTACCTACTGACGACGACCGCCGAGCGGTTCTTTCCCCGCTTCGGGTTCGAGGTGGTCGACCGTGCTGACGTGCCACAGGGCGTGCAGCAATCGGCGGAGTTCTCGTACGCCTGCCCCTCGTCCGCGCTCATCATGCGGAAGCGGCTCTAGCGCGCCGGCCAGGCGATGCTTGCGGGCTCGATCCGCCACATCGGGCCGCCCATGAAGAGTGTCGTCTCCGAACGTATGAACACCGGCGCCTCGCCCCTCAGGATCCACACGTGCGAATCGGGCGGCTCCTTGCCGACGATCGGCGCGAGCAATCCTTCGATGCCGCCGATGTCGATCTTGATGACGTAGTGTGTCGCCTTGTAGCTCGCACCGGCCGCCGAGAACGGCGCGAGCCCGCCGTTCTGGATCACCAGCTTCACGACGCGCGGCTTCGGCGTCGCCGCGACGTACGACACGGTGACAGGCAGCGCCGCGGGCTGAACGTTCTTCAGCACGGTGTTCATCATCCCGTTGCTCACATCCGGCGGCAGGTCGAGATGTTCGGTGTCGGTTTTCGACTCGCCGTGATCGTCGGTGGAGTGGACGACGACCTGGCCGCTTGCTGCGTCGATGGTCATGTCAATCGCGCGCGGAAACGACGGTCCCTTCTGCGCGAGCTGGTATCTGATCAAGCGAAACGCGCCACGCTGCGAGAAGGTGGTTCGCTCATCGCTGAGGGAACCATCCTTGAAGCGGAAGACCAGGTGAATGGTGACGCGATCGCCGCTGACGGTCTGCGTCTGCTCGCCGCTTGCCAGAAGCCGTCCGTCGGTCGCGCGCAGCGCGAGCAGACCGTGGTTCGTTCCCTCGATGTGGCGGACCGCGACCGGATCCGCCAGCAATCCGGCCGCCTGCAACAGCGCCGTCACGATGGCGACCGCGACGATGCGACGAAGCCTCATGATCCCCGAGGCCAGTCGCAATGGCGGTGCCACGGGCGAGCTCAGGCGGGCGCGGCCTGATCGGGCACCGTGATGACGAAGCGCGCGCCCCCTTCCGGCCGGTTCTCGGCGGATACCTGCCCGCCATGGAGCTCCACAAGGTGCTTGACGATCGCCAGGCCAAGCCCGGTTCCGCCGGGGCGCGACCGCGACTTGTCCACCCGATAGAACCGCTCGAAGACCCGCGACAGGTCATCAGCCGGAATCCCGGGGCCTGAATCCGACACCGAGATGCGGACCACGCCGTTGGCCCGCGTGGCTTCGAGCTTGATGGCAGCCGTGTCGGGCGCGTAATGGACGGCATTCTCGACGAGGTTTCGGAGCACGTCGTGCAGCTTGGCGGGATCCGCGGTGATACGGCACGCGTCCGGGTCGACGGTCGTCGTGATGCGCTGGCGCTTGGCCTCCGCGGTCTGCGCCACGTCGCCGACCACGGTGCTGAACAGCTGCTGGAGATCGCACGGCGCGAGGTCGAGCGCCTCCTGGCGCGCGTCGAGGCGGGCGAGGCGGAGGAGGTCGCGGACGAGCCGTTCCATCCTCGCGCTGTGGCGCGCGATGATCTCGAGGAACTTCTTCGTATCCTCGGCGTCGGATCGATCGTCGAGCAGCGCTTCCACGTAGCCCCGAATCGCGGTCAGCGGCGTGCGCAGCTCGTGCGAGACGTTGGCGACGAAATCGCGGCGGATTTGATCGGCACGGCGCAGGTCGGTGATGTCGTGCAGGACGAGCACGGCGCCGCCGCCGCCGCCGCGCGCCACCGAGGCGGCGCGCGCGATGAAGGTGCGCCCGGGGTCGCGCGTCAGCGCCAGCTCGCGGCTGTCGGCTTCCTCGCCGCGCAGCGCGCTTCCGAGCTGCTCCGCGATGTCTGGATGCCGGATGACCTCCACGTACAGCCGTCCGATGGACGAGCCGTCCATCCGCAGCATCCCCTGCGCCGCGCGGTTGGCGAGCTGGATGCGCCCGTTGGCGTCGAGCACCAGCACGCCTTCGACCATCCCCGAGAGAATCGCGTCGAGCCGCGCGCGATCGCGCGACAGCTCGTCGAGCCGCCGTCCCAGTTCCTGGACCGATCCATCCAGCACGCGCGCGACGTCGCCGAGCTCGTCGGGGCCGTAATCGTAGGTCGGGCGCGTCAGGTCTCCCTGGCTGTAGCGCTGCGCGACCGCGGCCACCGTGCGAACCCGCTTGCTCAGGACCGCCGAGGCGAGCCATGCCAGCGCGAGCGCGAACGGGATCGCCAGCATGAATGCCAGCGTCGCCTGGCCGCCCACCCGCCGAATCTCCTCGGCGACCGTCGTCAGCGGCAGCGCGACGCGGACGTACCGCACTCGCGGATGGCGCGCGGTGACGGCGGCGTACAGCATCTCGATCCGGACGGTGGTGCTGTACCTCGCAACCACGCCGACGCCACGCGCCGCCGCCTCCTGGACTTCCGGGCGCTGCAGGTGATTTTCGACGTCGGCCAGCGCCTGCCCGTCGAGATCCGAGTCGCCGAGGACCCGGCCATCCATCGCGATGAGCGTGACGCGTGTCGCCATCAGCTCCGCCAGGCGATCGGCTTCGTCATCGAGGTCCTGGTCGGAGGTGATGGTGGAATTGCGGGAGAGGAGCTCGGCGATGAGCTGTGCCTGGCCGACCAGGCGCATTTCGATGGCCCCGCGTTCGTCCTGGCGCCGCTCGTAGGCGATGAGGAGCGTGAGGAAGGCGAGCGCGGCGGCCCCCACGCCAAGCGATGCGAGGAAGATCTTCGCGCGAAACCCGAGGGTCACGTCCTCACGTTACCTCTCTCTTCGTTGTCCGCAAGCTTGTAACCGAACTGTTTCACGGTGACCAGCGCGTCGACAAGGGCGGGCAGCTTCTCCCGCAGCCGGCGTACGTGGACGTCCACCGTTCGCGTGCCGCCCGTGTAGCGGTAGCCCCAGACGTCGCCGAGCAGGAGATCGCGCGACAGCACCCGTCCGCGATGCTCGAGCAGATACTGCAGGAGGAGGAACTCCTTCGCCGTCAGCTTCACCTCGCGTCCGCTGTCCGCGACGGTATGGCTCGCGAGGTCCATCACGATGGGCCCGAGCGTCAGCGTGGAGGTCGAGGCGTCGGCGCGTTTCGCGCGCCGCATGAGCGCGCGCACGCGCGCGACGAGCTCGTTCGGGCTGAACGGCTTCGAGAGGTAGTCGTCCGCGCCGATGTCGAGACCGAGGATGCGGTCGGTTTCGTCCGCGCGCGCCGTCACCATGATGATGGGGATCGTTTCGGTCGACGTGTCGCCGCGCAACGCCCGGCAGACCTCGAGCCCGCTCAGCCCGGGCAGCATCACGTCGAGGACGACGAGATCGACCGGGTGACCCCTGGCCCAGGCCAGCGCCTCGTCGCCGGCGGCGACGACATGCGCCTCCCACCCCTGCTTGTGGAGGTAGTGCGCGATCAGCGCCGCGATGTCGCGGTCGTCCTCCGCAACGAGAATCTTCACGCGGACACCATTGTAGAGGCGGACCTTGACGTCCGCCCGGGGAGGCCCTTACCGGAAGCCGAACAGCGCGAACGTGCGATACGTGAGCGCCGCGATCAGCGCCGAGGCCGGAATGGTGAGGATCCACGCCCACACGATCTGCTGCGCCACGCCCCACCGCACCGCCGAGAGCCGCTTGACCGCGCCGACGCCGATGATGGCGCCCGTGATCGTGTGAGTGGTGCTGACGGGAATGCCGAAGCTGCTCGCGCCGAAGAGCGTGATCGCGCCTGCCGTCTCCGCCGCGAAGCCACCGAAAGGCTGGAGCTTGGTGATCTTCGAGCCCATCGTGTGCACGATGCGCCAGCCGCCAGTGAGCGTGCCGAGCGCAATCGCGGCGTGCGCCGCGAGGATCACCCAGAGCGGAATGAAGAACTCGCGCAGGTACCCGGCGGCGAACAGCAGGCCGGCGATGATCCCCATCGTCTTCTGAGCGTCGTTGGTGCCATGACCCAGGCTGTAGGCGGCGGCCGACAGCAGCTGCAGCCGGCGGAACCACTTGTCCACGCGCGCCGGCCTGAAGCCCTTGAAGATCCAGAGCGTCACGACGGAAATGATCAGCGCGAGGCCCATCCCGATGATCGGCGACATCACGATGAACACGAGCGTCTTCGTCCAGCCCGACGGGATGAGCGATCCCCATCCGGCTTTCGCGATCGCCGCGCCCGCGTAGCCGCCCACCAGCGCGTGCGAGGAGCTCGTCGGCAGGCCGATGTACCAGGTGAACAGGTCCCAGACGATCGCCCCGAGCAGGCCGCCGAAGATCACGGTGGAGGTGACGATGTTGATGTCGATCATCCCCTTGCCGATCGTGCTGGCGACGGCGGTGCCGAAGGTGAACGCGGCGAGGAAATTGAAGACCGCCGCCCAGAGGACAGCCTGGCCCGGCGTCAGCACGCGGGTCGAGACGACGGTGGCAATGGAGTTGGCGGCGTCGTGGAACCCGTTGATGTAGTCGAACGTGAGCGCGACGCCGATCAAGGCGATGACGGAGACGAGTGTCGCGTCCATCGGTCAGGCGTGCTTGACGACGACGCCTTCGAGCAGGTTGGCGACGTCCTCGCATCGGTCGGTCGCCGCCTCGAGGAAGTCGAAGATCTCTTTCCACTTGATGACCGCAATCGGGTCGCGCTCCTGGTCGAAGAGCTCCACGATGGCATCCTGGTGCGCACGGTCGGCCTCGTGCTCGAGCTGTTTGACCTTCGCGGCGATCTCGAGGACGCCGTTGCGGCGTTCGAGCGCCGCAACCGCCTGCGAGATGCCGTCGACCGAATCGCACACGATGTCGACCAGCTGCTTCGCGCCGTTCCTCACCCGCGTGATCCTGTAGAGGCGAATGACGGCCGCCGCGGCGTCAATCGCATCCATCACGTCGTCGAGCGAACCGGCCAGCGCATGAATGTCTTCGCGGTCGAGCGGCGTGATGAACGTGCGGTTCAGGCGATCGATGATCCCGCGTGTCACCTCATCGCAGGTGTGCTCGATTTCCTTGATCGCCTCGACCTTGTCCATGTCGGGCGGGTCGGTGGCGATCATCTGCCTGAGCTCGCGGGCGCCGGACTTCACCCCGTCTGCAAGGTTGGTGAACTCTCTGAAGAAATTGTTGTCTCTGGGAACCAGGCTGAAAGGGGACATCGCACCTCAGGTGAGCGGCGCATCGTAGCACGCGGAGGACAGCGTCCAAGGGGCTGGGTCGGGCCATCCGTGGAAATACCTTTAAACAGGGGATTTATATGGCTGGGTTCGGTTGGCATTCCACTTGGACTGATGCTGGACAAGAGTTCCCCGAAGGAGGATTTAGACGTGAAACCGATGGCAGCAGCACTGACCGGCGCCCTGGTGGCAGGCGTGGGGATGTACGCAATCGGCGCCCACGCGCAGGACAGCTTTGCGACCAACCCTGCGCTGGCGGGCAACCCGGCAATCAGCTATTTCGCGAGCACGCCGCAGCCGCTCGGGCAGCCGACGGCTTACGCGCCGGTGGCCTACGCCCCGGTCGCTTACGCACCGGTGGCGCAGCCGGTGTCTTACACGCCGGCGCCGCAGCGGACCGCCGTCCGCACGGTCGCGGCACCGCGGCAGACCGTCTATCGCTCCGCTGAACCTCGCATCGTTTCGCAGACCGTGGACACGAAGCCTCAGCGGTCGAAGACCAAGACCGCGCTCGTCATCGGCGGTTCGGCCGCGTCGGGCGCCGGCCTCGGCGGACTGCTCGGTGGCAAGAAGGGTGCACTGGTCGGTGCAGCACTCGGCGGCGGCGCAGCCTCGATATACGAGGCCACTCGCCGCTAACCGGAAGGACCGGGAGCCACACACTCCCGGTCCTTTTTGATGTGGAGGGCGGGTCCTTTTAGCGAAGTGGAGGGCGGGTCTTTTTAGACCCGCCAGATCAGCCAGTGAAGCGTAGGGCGGGTCTTTTCAGACCCGCCAGATCAAAACGCCGGCGTGAATTTCAGGAACACCCGCGTGCCGCCGTCGCCATGCGCGACGTCGAACCGGACGTAGGTCTTGTCGTCGGTCCCGCCCCGCAGCCCGATCCCGTACGCATGCTTCACGTGATGCGGGTCGATGTCCTGCCAGTCGCGCGCCACCTTGCCGAGGTCGACGAAGCCCGCCACGTGCGCCATCGAGTGCACCTTGTGCCGGAACTCCGCGTTGACGACGCCGGCGTTCTCGTCGCGGAAGCGGAACTCGCGGAACGATCTGATCGTGTCGCCACCGCCGACATACGGCAGCATGTAAAACGGGACGCGATCGCCGGGCGCGTTGTTCGCGTAGCTGATCGCGAGGCGCAGCGCGACGACGTCGTTGGGCGCGACGGAGAAGAAGTGCGAGCCGATCGCGTCGAAGCGGCGGAAGTTGAACTGCTCGAGCGTCCGATCGTTCCAGAGCGCATACGCGGCGCGGTAGAAACCGCCGCGGCGCGGAAAACCGTGCGCGTCGCGCGAGTCAACCTCCGCGAACACGCTGTCGTGCACGAAGTCCGGCTGCTGCGCGAGGCCCGGCGCCGTCGCGTCGGTGAAGATGGTTTCGATCGTTCGCAGGTTGTCGTCGCGGCCGTGACGGACGGACGGGACCAGGTACCCGACGTCCGCGCCGAGGCGCAGCCACGGCGTGACGTGGACCGCGGCGCCCGTCGACAGATCCGTGCTCCTGATCCCGTAGTCCACGCGCGTCGCATCCGTCGAATCCATCCCGAGGCCGTAGAAGTCGTCCTGCGTGTTGTTGCGGAAGGTCAGCTTCGTCGAAACGTCGAGGTATCTCGTGTCGACCCAGCCAAGCGTCGCGTCCATGCCGCGGTAGGCCTTGGTCGACACGGCGCCGGAGACGTCCACGTACGCCCAGTCGAGGTGGCGCCGATAGCCGGCGCCGCCGGCGAACCCGCTGCCCTGCGAGAGCCCGCCGATGCGCGGGTAGAAGCCATCGCCCTGCAGCCGCTGAACAATCGGATTCTTCTGAATGTAGTTGCGGACCTTCCGCACGACCGGCGGCTGATCGGTGGCCTGACCCGGTGCGGCCGTCGCCGGATCGGCCGTGCCCGGATCGGCCTTCGATTCCGCGGCGGACTGCTCGGTCGAGGCTGTTTGATCGGAGGTCGAAGGGCTCTGCGCGCCCGCGGGAGGGCAGAAGAGGAAGAGACCGGCACTAACCGCCAAAGCGGTGGGGAATCGCTTCAACATTCACGGTAGCCGGGAGTTACAACTCCCGGACACCGCGATTATTCAGCAGGAACCATGCCGCGACGAGGCTCAGCAGGACCCCGTTGACGATCAAGACCGTGGGCGCCGAGGTCATGGTCGCGAGCCATCCGGACACCAGGCTGCCGACCGGCATCCCGCCGCGGAACGCGAGCATGTAGATGCTCATCACGCGGCCCCGCATCTCGTTCGGCGCGATCAGCTGCACGAGCGACGTGACGGTCGAGAACACCATCATCAGCGCGAAGCCGGTGAGAAACAGCAGCGCCTCGCTGAGCGGCAGCGACCGCGACATCGCGAAGGCGATGATGAGCGCCCCGTAGACGATCTGCATCAGCAGCGCGGTCAGCCCCATCCGCTTGAACTTGCCGAGCCAGGCCACGGTGAGGGCGCCGACGATCGATCCGGCGCCCGAGAACGCCATCAGGTGGCTGTAGGTGCTCGCGCCCTGCTGGAACACCTGCTGCGCGAAGAGCGGAAGGAACGTCAGCACCGCGAAGCCGAGGAACGTCGTCGCGGCCGCCAGCGCCGTGAGGCCGACGAGCGTGCCGTGGTGCCACACGTACGACAGCCCGTTTTTCAGCTCGTCGCGCATGCCGCTGGTGGCCGCCGGCGGAATGTGCTTCACGTGCAGCGCCATCAGCGTGTTGATGACGACGACGAAGGAGAGCGAGTTGAGGACGAAGCAGGCGTTCATCGCCTGCGGCTCGTCGTAGCCCCACGTCATGAATACCGATAGCGTCGCCGCGAACAGGAGCGGGCCGAGCACGCGCGCCACGTTGAACTGAATCGAGTTCAGCGCGACGGCGTTCGGGAGATCTTTCTTGTCCACGAGCGACGGGATGAGCGACTGGTATGCGGGGCCGCCGAACGACTGCGCGATGCCGGTGACGAACGACAGCGTCAGGATGTGCCAGATCTGGACGACGTGAAAGAACATCAGCGTCGCCAGCGCCGCTGAGGTCGCCATCTGGACGTACTGGGAGGCGATCAGCGTGCGGCGGCGATCGCGGCGGTCGGCGAGCACGCCGCCGACGAGCGAGAACAGGATGATCGGCAGCTGCTGCAGGAACGCGTCGAGCCCGAGGAAGAACGCCGAGTGCGTCAGCGACAGCACCAGCCAGTTCTGCGCGACGATCTGCATCCACGTGCCGATGCTCGAGGTGCAGGCGCCGAACCATTGCACGCGGAAGTCGCGATACGTGAAGGCCGACAGCATCCGCATCACGGTGCGGGCGCCGAGCGAGCGGGGCGCGTCGGCAGCGTGCGCTGGAGCGCTGGCGGGCGACTGATCGGTGCCGGGGTCCGGCTCGGTGGTCGATGGCTTGGCGGCCGCGGTGGTCACGAGATGAATGCCATATTACCGGGCCTGCCCCGAGCGTAGTCGAGGGGCTTGACGGGAAACGCTGCTTCGCTAAACTTTCGCCTCAGAGCGAAGATATGGCGAATCATGCCCGCGCAGACCTTGAAACCGCGCTTCGCGCGCGCAAGCTCGACCGCACGTTGACCACGGCGCTGCCGCCGGAGCGGCGTGACGAAGCGGCGCTCGTGGCCACGGATGTCGCCGCGCTCGACGCCTGCCTGCGCGGAGGGCTGCCGCGCGGCCAGTTGTCGGAAATCGCC
>DASQAX010000465.1:0-10710 GCA_035635535.1 Vicinamibacterales bacterium
GAACTTTCCGGTGCGCGTGAACTTCAGGACCATCCCGTCGTTCATGCCGTTGCCGGCGACCCAGACGAAGTTGTTCTGATCGACGAAGATGCCGTGCTCGTTGGAGGGCCAGCTGTACCCCTCCCCGGGACCGCCCCACGCTTGCACGACATTCCCCTCCTGGTCGAACTCGACGACGGACGGGGCAGGCTTGCAGCACTTCACGTTCGGGTTGGTCGAGGCGCGCTTCTCGCGGGCATCGAGCGTGCCGGGGCGCTGGTTGATCCAGATGTGGTCCTGCGCATCGACGAAGATGCCGCCGATCTGGCCGAAGATCCACTGGTTCGGCAGCGTCTTGGGCCACGATGGATCGATCTGGAATTTCGGGCTATCAGCGGTCTGCGCCGGCTGGACCATGACCAGCGCGATGAGGCCGATGAGCGAAAACGTGCGAACCAACCTTGCCATCTATGCCTCCCTGCCAGGCCCCGGAACACAGCAGGCCTGAATTGACGTGACGAGTGGGCGGGATTATACGTATGCACGCGGATATTTCGAAAACGTCGTAGGGGCCGACCTTAAGGTCGGCCCCTACCGAAGGAGAGGCGATGAGCACCATCACCCTGCGGGTGAACGGACGCGCGCACACGGTGGACGTCGAGCCGGCGACACCGTTGCTCTACATCCTGCGCAACGACCTCGGCTTGCAGGGCCCCCGGTTCGGATGCGGGCTCGGCCAGTGCGGGGCGTGCACCGTGATTGTCAACGGCGCCGCCGTGCGCTCGTGCATCACTCCGACGTCGAGCGTGAGGGGCGAAGTCACGACGCTCGAAGGGCTCTCGCAGAACGGCAGGCTGCATCCGCTGCAGCAGGCGTGGATCGACGAGCAGGTGCCGCAGTGCGGCTTCTGCCAGAACGGGCAGATCATGACCGCGAAGGCGATGCTCGACAAAAACCCGCGTCCGACCGACGACCAGATCCGCCAGGGGATGGCGGGCATCCTGTGCCGGTGCATGACGTATTACCGCATCCAGGCCGCCATCAAGCGTGCCGCAGGGAGGAACGTATGAACATCGAGAAGATCCTCCTCGAGCACAGCGCGACGCCAAGCCGCCGCGAGTTTCTCAGGACCTCCGGGATGCTCGTCGTCGGCGTGAGTGCCGCCGCCGTCGTGGGACCGTTCGTGGCCGGCGCCGGAGCGCAGGACGCCGCGCGCGGTCTGTATCCTGATCCGGACTACCACCAGCTCGACTCGTGGATTGTCATTCACGAGGACAACACGGCGACGTTCTACGTCGGCAAGACCGACTGCGGCCAGGGGACGGGGACGGCGTTCCGCCAGATGATGTCCGACGAGCTCGACGTCGCGTACGACAAGACGACGTGCATCATGGGGACGACCGACATCACGGTCGACCAGGGCGGGTCTGGCGGCTCGGACGCGATTCAGACCGACGGCTGGCCGATGCGGCGTGTCGCCGCCGAGGCGCGGCGCGTGCTGCTCGAGATGGCGTCGCAGCGCCTTGGCGTGCCGGTCGCGGGCCTGGCGGTCAGCAACGCCGTGATCAGCGTCACGGCGGATCCGTCGAAGAAGGTCACCTACGGCGAGCTGATTGGCGGCAGGAAGTTCAACGTCGCGCTGACGGGCGCCAACATCGACGCGACAACGGGCGTCGCGAAGGTGAAGCCGGTCCAGGAGCTCAGGATGGTCGGCCAGTCGCCGCAGCGCTACGACATCCCCGCCAAGGTCGACGGGTCGAACAAGTGGGCGGTCGACGTGAAGCTGCCCGGGATGGTGCACGCGCGCAACGTGAAGCCGCCGGTCGCGGGCGCGAAGCTCGTCAGCATCGACGAGTCGTCCGTGCGCAACCTGCCCGGCTTCGTGAAGGTCGTGAGCAAGGGCAATTACGTCGCGGTCGTCTTCGAGCGCGAAGAGCAGGCCATCGCCGGCGCGAGGCAGCTGAAGGTGAACTGGCAGAAGCCGGCGACGCAGCCGTTCCCCAAGTCGGACGACCTGTTTATCTACATGCGCGGCGCCATGCCGACCTCGAAACCGGCGCCAACGATGATCGGCAACCCCGACGCGGCGTTCGCCAGCGCGGCGAAGGTCGTCGAAGCCGAGTACGAGGTGCCGTTCCAGGGCCACACGGCGATCGGCCCCGCGCACGCCACCGCCGATCCGTCGAACGGGCAGCTGACGATCTACTCCAACGACATGAAGTCGTACGGCATGCGCAACGGCGTCGCGCAGTTCCTCGGCATGCCGCGCGAGCGGGTGCGCGTCGTCTGGATGGACGGGCCGCAGGGGTACGGCCGCACGGCGGCCGACGACGCGGGCTTCGAGGCCGCCTACCTCGCGACCGAGCTGGCGCGTCCGGTGCGCATGCAGTGGATGCGCAGCGAGGAGCAGGCGTGGGACACCAAGGGCCCGGCGTTCGTGGTCAAGATCCGCGGCGCGCTCGATGCGCAGGGCAATCTCGCCGCGCTCGACTACACCGCGCGATCGTGCGACTACAACCACCTCGGATACAACGAGCCCGACACCGTGCTCATCGCGCAGCTGATGGGCAAGCGCCGCGCGATGCCGGCCGCCGGGAACTCGGCGTTCCCGAACGAGATGTACGCGATTCCCCATCGGCGGACGGCGCTCGAGGTCGTCGGCCTGCCGCTCATATGGGAGACGCCGCTCCGCACGGGCAACCTGCGCGATCCAAACGGGCCGCAGTCGACGTTCGCATCCGAATCGTTCATCGACGAGATGGCCGCGGCGGCGAAGGCCGACCCGCTCGAGTTCCGCATGCGGATGCTGACCGCGAGCACCGACGACGACAACGGGTTCCGGCGCGCGCGCTCGATCGCGGTGCTCAAGGCGGCGGCGGAGAAGTACGGCTGGCAGCCACGGCCGGCGCCGAATGCGCAGCGTGCGAGGGGCGACGTCCTGACGGGCCGCGGCGTCTCGTACACGTACCGGAACCAGACCATCGTCGCCGAGATCGCGGAGGTCGAGGTGAACCGCCGGACGGGCCGCGTCTGGGTGAAGCGACTCGTCTGCGCGCACGACTGCGGCCTGGTCGTCAACCCCGAGGGGCTGCGCCGCACGATTGAAGGCGGGATGCTCCACTCGATCAGCCGCGCGCTGTACGAGGAGGTGGCCTTCGACACCGAGAAGGTGTTGAGCGTCGACTGGGTGTCGCATCCGACGCTCACGCACCTCGACGCGCCGGCGCAGATCGACGTCGTGCTCGTCAACGGCGACCCGAACCCGAATCGTCCGGACCTGCCGCACTACGGCGCGGGCGAGACGTCGTGCAAGCCGATGATCGCCGCGGTCGCCAACGCGATCTTCGACGCGACCGGCGTCCGGATGCGGCGCGTGCCGTTCAGAAAGGAGCGGGTGCTCGCCGCGCTCAACGCGGCGAACGCGTGACCTTCCGCCACCTCGACACGCCGGTCGGACGCCTGCTGCTGGCGCGTGACGGGGCGGGCCTCCGGCTGATTCATTTCGACGGGCATTCCGCCGTAGGGGCCGACCTTCAGGTCGGCCCATCCCCGGACTGGAGTCACGACGACGCCGCGTTCGGCGACGTCGTCTCGCAACTCGGGGAGTACTTCGACGGCCGGCGGCGGCAATTCGATCTGCCGCTCGCGCCGGCCGGCACGCCGTTCCAGCAGCGCGTGTGGTCTGCGCTGCTCGACATCCCGTACGGCGAAACGACCTCGTACGGGGAGCTTGCGTCGCGCATCGGGCGGAAGTCCGCCTCGCGCGCCGTCGGCCTCGCCAACGGCAGCAACCCGCTGCCGATCGTGATCCCCTGTCACCGCGTCATCGGCGCGAACGGGAAGCTGACCGGCTACGGCGGCGGGCTGGCGATCAAAGAGCGCCTCCTCGCCCACGAGCGCGGCGCGCAGCGGCTCGTGTAGGGCCGACCTGAAGGTCGGCCCCTACATCGAACGCACAGCCGTAGCGCTTTGTAGGGGCCGACCTTCAGGTCGGCCCATGGACCCGGCGGCCTATGGTGAAGAACAATCCGCCTTCGCGGCCGAGCGTCCGCATCCACCCGAGCTGCGCCAGCCATCCTTCGAACATCCAGTTGTCGTCCGCCGGCGCGAACAGATCCTCCGGCTCGTCGCCGAGCACCGCGCTCGGGTAGCTCCGCACGTACTCGACGCCGTTCTCCGCGAACCACCGCTGCACTTCCGCGAGCGTGTGCCGGTGCTCTTCCGGATGCTGATACTGATCGCGCACCCAGGCGTCCCTGCGCGCCGGTTCGGTCCGGCGTTCGCGCAGCACCGGATCGAAGGGGATGACGCGAAACCCCGACAGCCGGGCCACCACGCGCCGCAGCCGCGACGGCACGCGCGCGAAGGCGTTGTAGACGCCCACGACGATCATGCCGCCGGGACGCGCCAGCGTCGCGAGGCGCGCGAACGCCGCGCGCGGATCCGGCGTGTGGTGCACGACGCCGGAGCAGTAGACGACGTCGAACGCGCCGGGCCTCAGCCCCGCGCAGCGCAGGTCGGTCTCGACGAAGAGGACGCGCGCGACGCCCATCCGCCGCGCGGCCGCCGACCCGAGGCTCAGCGAGGCACGGGTCAGGTCCGCGCCGACGACGAGGCGATCGGCGCGCGCGAGATAGAGCGACATCTGGCCGGTGCCGCATCCCATCTCCACGATGCGCGCGTCGCCGGGAATCGCGCGGTCGAGCAGCCGCGCGAACGCGCTTCGCTCCGCGCGGACGCGCAGCGCGTGAAGGCTGTCGCGCGGCGGGTAGCCGGGAAACGGCGCGCGCTCGTAGAAGCGGCGCACCGCCTCGGTGCGCGCATCCGCCGTCGCCGCGCCGCGGCGTCGGCGCGACAGGTCCATCAGAAGATGGCGTAGATGAACGGCGCCAGCGCCTCGACCGTGGTCGCCAGGATCAGGATCAGGCCGAAGACGGACATGAACACCGCGAGCGGAAAGAGCCAGCGCTTGCCGGAGTCGCTCCTCCACAATCCGCGCGCGAGGTCCGCGATGGAGCCGCCGGCCGTGACGAGCATGATCAGACGGCGCCGGATGCCGCTGCGCTTTGTGAGCATGCGATCTCCTCTTCAAGCGGAGCCGGGCGCGCGGACGCGCGCCGGGTCATGACGAAGGGGCCGGCGACGAGCAGGTCGATCCCGCACCGGCGGAACGTCGAGTACCCCTCGAGCGCGCGGTTGACGATCGGCTCGCCGGCGATGTTGAACGAGGTGTTGAGGAGCACGGGGATGCCGGTCCGGCGTCCGTACGCCTCGAGCAGCGCGTACAGGCGCGGCGCCATCTCGCGCTCCAGCGCCTGCAGGCGCGCCGATCCGTCGACATGCGTCACGGCCGCCAGCGCGGAGCGCCACTCCGGGCGAACGGGGAACACGCCGGACATGAACCGCGCGAGCCGCAGGCCGCCGGGCGGAAGATCGAAGTAACGGCCGGCGGCCTCGACGGTCGTGACCGGCGCGAACGGCCGGAACTCCTCGCGGAACTTGATGTCGCGATTCAGCCGGTCGCGCACCTCGCTCGAGTGCGGCGCGGCCAGGATGCTGCGGTGGCCGAGCGCGCGCGGCCCGAACTCGCAGGCGCCGTCCATCCAGCCGACGATGCGGCCCGCGGCGAGCTCGCCGGCGACGTAATCGAGCAGCGCGGGTTCGTCGAGGTCCTGGACGGACTGGTTGTCTTCGCGCGCCGCCTGCGCCAGTTCGCGCGCGTCCACGTGCGGACCCCAGAACGGATGATCGGGCACGTCGCGATCCGGGTTGCCGAAATAGACGCGGTCCGCGTAGAGCGCGGCGCCAAGCGCGCACCCCGCATCGCCGGGCGCCGGCGGCACGAACACGCGCTCGAAGCCCGACTCGGCGAGGATCCTCGCGTTGGCGACGCCGTTGAGCGCGACGCCGCCGCCGAGACAGAGGTCGCGCAGGCCCGTCTCGCGCTGAAGCGCCCGCGTGATGTCCACCAGCGTCTCCTCGAGCACGTGCTGGACGCTGGCGGCGCAATCCGCGAAGCGCCGCCCCTCGGCGGTGTCGAGATCGATCGGGTCGTACGAGCTGCGCGGCGGTCCGAACAGCTCGACGAACATCGACGAGTACGATCGCGCCGCCGTCGTGTGGTATTCGAAATATTCCGGTGCCAGCGCGAACGCGCCGTCCGGTGTGCGCCGGATCAGCTTCCGCACCTGCGCGGCGAGCGTCGGACGGCCGTAGGCGGCCAGTCCCATCACCTTGTATTCGTCCTCGTTCACCGCGAAGCCGAGATACGCGGTGAAGGTCGAATAGAGCATGCCGAGCGAATGCGGGTAGCGGATCTCCCGCAGGAGCGTGACGTTCGCGCGCCCGTCGTCGCGGCGTTCGCCATGGCCGGCGGTCAGCGTCGCCCACTCGCCGACGCCGTCCGCGGTGAGGATCGCGGCGCGCCTGGTCGGCGCGGTGAAGAACGCCGCCGCGGCGTGCGCCGCGTGATGCGACGTGAAGAAGATCTTCGACCGCGGCACGCCGAGGTGCGAGGCGATGATGCCGCGCACCCACACCTTCTCGCCGAGCGAGTTCTTGATCGCGTGCGGAAACGACCGCCACGAACGCGGGAACGACCGCAGCGCGCAGGTGAGGATGCGCTCGAACTTCAGCATGCTGCGCTCGTAGAAGACGACCGCGTCGAGCTGCGCCGGGGTCAGCCCGGCGTGATCCAGGCACCACTCGATGGCGGACTCGGGAAAGCTCGCGTCGTTCTTGTGCCGCGACAGGCGCTCTTCCTGGACGGCGCACACCGGCACGCCGTCGACAACGAGCGCGGCGGCCGAATCGTGGTAATGGGCCGAGATGCCGAGGATCTTCATCTCAGTAGAGGCTCGTGGACGATTCCGGGCGTTCGCGAGGGATGGGCACCCAGCCGGCCGGCTCCCGCTTCTCGGCACGCCTGGCCAGCCACGCGAACGGCGGAACGAGGACGAAATACTGAAGCGTCAGCATCACCGTGCCGAAGACGGCCGCGATCACCGCGGCGAATCGCAGGTACCGCTTCCACAACCGGCTCGCCCGCGCCCGCCAGACGTGACGGCGGTACGTCGCGGGCGAGATGCGCGCAAGCTGCGTGTAGGTGTAGTTCATGTGGAACACTTCGTCGCGAAGAATCTCCTCGAAGATCGCACGCGTCGCCGGATCGTCGTCCACGACCTCGCGGTAAATCGCGAAACGTCCCGCCGCGGCCTTTTCGGCCACGTGCAGGAATGCGAGCAGCCGATGGTCGGGCTCGCCTTCGATGCAGAGATCGTCGAGGCCGTGACCACCGGGCAGCGGGGTCGCGTCGAACAGGCCGCTCGACCGGGCCGAACGCGTGCGCAGCAGCGCGGCGCTCCGCTTGCGGAACAAGTCGGCGTGGTGCAGCTCGTCGATCGCGTGCGCGAGATAGAGGCGCCGCAGCAGCGGATCGGGGGTGAGCTCCGCCGCGCGCAGGATGTCGCGGCCGCCGTCGCCTTCGACCTCGCCGAACGCGATCAGCTTCCGCACGCGTCGATCGAAGTCTCCCCACACCCAGTGATGAATCGGACGAAGCATGCGATCGACGAACGCGCCAGGGGAAGCGAGCATCCAGAAGTCCCGGAAGGGTAGCATAGCGTTTGCGCGACGTGACTCACGTGGCTTCTCCCGCTCGCGACGTTCAGCGATCCGAAAGTACGGTTACGCGTTTCGTCGTCGAGCTTGTGGTCGCAGCGATCGGCGTCGCATGCATCGCGATCGCCGTCGGCGCGAATCAGCGCTGGCTCGATCGCCATTTCTTGCCGTCATTTCTCTGGCCGCGTCACTGGTACACGCTGATCGAAACCTCCGTGCGCGTCGGCCTCGGCGCGCTTGGCGCGTGGATCGTCACCGGCGCGCGCGCACGCGCGGGCCGGTTCGCGCTGCGTGAGCCGTCGCTCGCGCTGAGCGTCGCCGCGGCAATGGCGCTCGCGCTTGGCGCCGGGGAGATCGCGCTCAAGTACGTCAAGGTCCAGCCGGCGGAGTGGCTGTTTCCCGATGAAGAGCCGCGGCGCCAGCTCGACGCACGGCTCGGATGGACGTTCGTCCCTTCGCGCGCCGGGCACAAGACGATCGGCGGCCGCGACATCGCCTACACGTTCGACTCGCATGGCTACCGCGTGCGCAGTCTCGACGAGCCGACCGATCCGGATCGGCCGGCGATTCTCTTCACCGGCGAGTCGGTGATGGTCGGCGAAGGGCTGACGTGGGAAGAGAGCGTCCCGGCGCGCGTGAGCGAAGCGCTTGGCGTTCAAAGCGCGAACCTCGCGGTCCACGGGTACAGCACCGACCAGGCGTACTTGCGGCTCGAAGCCGAGCTGCCCCGGTTTCGCAAGCCTGTAGCGGTGGTCGCGTTGTTCATGACCGGGCTGTTCGGCCGGAACTTCGATCGCGATCGGCCGCACCTGCTGCGCGGCCTCGTGTGGCAGCCTCCGAGACCCCGCTCGCGGCTGACGTCGCTCGCCCAGGTCTTCGTGCCGTACCGGAGCAACGGCGCCATTGAAACCAACCTCGCCATCACGCGCGAGGTGCTGCTGGCGACGACGGCGCTCGCCCGGGCGCATGGGGCAACGCCGTTGATCCTCGTGCCGCAGTTCGGCCACGACGACGAACGCGACCAGGCGCTTCGGCGCCAGATCTTCGACGGCGCGAGGTTGCCGTACGTCTTTGTGGAGATCGACCCGACGTGGCGCATCCCGTGGGATCGGCATCCCGATGCGCGCGCAGCGCGCGCCATGGCCGATGCCGTGGTGGAGGTCATTCGCGACGCGCGAGCCCTGCCAGCGGCAACACGATAGTGGTGACCGTCATGTCGCACAGGTTGGCCAGCGACGCCGCGCGCGCTCGCTGGCCGTCGTCCGCCGTGCGTTGGATGGCTGCAGCCCGCAGCGGGTCGGCAAGGCCGTAGAGGAACGCGAGCACGCACACCACCGCCACAATCGTCGCTGGTGCAGTCAACGCGACCGCCAACACCGTGCCGCCCAGGATTGCCAGCCCGAGCTGCGCGCGCACGCCGGCCTCGGGGAGATACGCCGCCAGCGCCGAGCCCGCCGCTTCCGCGAGCGTGATGGCCGCCACCATCACGGTCATCGCACCCGCATCGGCGTCAGGTCCTGTCTGAAGGTAGAAGGACGCCGCGCCCGCCATCCCTCCGAGCAGCGCGGCGGGGAAGATCAGCAGAAACGATGAACGCGAGAAGAGTGCTGCGCGGCGAGCGGTGGCAACTGCCGCTTGCGGGTCGTCTGCGGCCGCAGGCGGCTCGACCATCGCGAGCGCAATCGCTGCGCCGGCGGCGCACAACAGCGTTTCGGCCATCCATCCGGCCGCGAATCCCCACGCGCGGACGATGAGGCCGCCGGCGAGGACCAGCACGACGAGTGCGCCAAGCTCGATCGCGGCCACGCGCCCCTGGATGCGCTGAAAATCCCGTTCGCGATCGAGCGCGAGGCAGGTCCGATAGAGCAGCGCCTCGTCGGCGCCCGACCTGAACGCGTCGCCGACGGCCACGAGCAGCGTCGCCAGGAGGAGGCCCGCGGCGCCCTCGGCCAGCCAGCACACGACCATGGCGACGGTCTGCACGAGCGAGCCGACGATCAGGCTGAAACGGTGGCCGAACCGATCGGCGAACCAGCCGGTCGGCAGCTCGAGAAACACGATGGCCAGCTCGCCCGCAGCGATGACCGTGCCGACGGTGGCCGGCGAGAGATGTTTACCCTGAACCCACCAGAGGAGATAGAGGCCGTGCATCAGCCCTTCGAGGCTGGCGACCTTGTACGGCAGGTAAAGCGCGAGGTTTCTACGGTAGCGGCATCAATTCGGAGGCATGGCCCTATTCTAGCCGCACCAACCCGCGGCGCGTCGCCACCTTGACGGCTTCGGTCCGGCTCGTCACGCCCAGCTTCTCGAAGAGGTGGCCGAGATGCGTCTTCACCGTGCGCTCGCTGATGTCGAGCGCGTTCGCGATCTCCTTGTTCGCCTTCCCGTCGGCCATCAGCTTGAGCGCCGCCATCTCGCGCGGCGTCAACTGCACGCGCGTGACGCCTTCGGCGAGCTTCGCGGCGGCGGCCGGCGCGATGTAGGTCTTGCCGGCGAGCACGTCGCGGATACAGCCGACCAGGTCTTCGGCGGAAATGTCCTTGAGCACGTACGCCTTCGCGCCCGCCTTCAGCGCGCGCGAGATCTCGTCGTCGGTGTCGTAGGTCGTCAGCACGATGACGCGCGCGCGGGGATCGCGCTCGCGGATGCGCCGCACCACCTCCACGCCTTCCATGAGCGGCATCCGCAGGTCGAGCAGCGTGACGTCCGGACGGTGACGCTCGAAGGCCGCGACCGCCTCGACGCCGTCGCCCGCTTCCGCAACGACCTGCAGATCGGGCTCCTGGTTGATGATGTTGGCCACGCCCGTCCGCAGCAGCGCGTGATCGTCGACGACGAGGACGGTCGCCTTCGCCACAGCCACGGCGGCTTCAGCCGGCAATGTACACCTGCGTCGGCAGATTCGACGGCTCCCACGCGAGCACGATTTCGGTCCCGCTGCGCGGCGCCGTCACGATCGTCAGCGACGCCCCGATGCGCTCGGCGCGCTCCTGCATGCTCGTCATCCCGAAGCCGCCCGATGTCGGTTCGCGGGTGATGCCGCGCCCGTCGTCGGCAATCGACAGCCGCACGCCAATCGACCGCACCGTCGCCGCGCGAACGGTGATCCGC
>DASQAX010000466.1:0-2194 GCA_035635535.1 Vicinamibacterales bacterium
GGTTGCCGCGTGCGATCCGCGCGACGCTCGACGTCACCGGCCATCACGAGCTGCTCGAGGAGAACGCGGTGCTCGAGCGATCGATCAACGTGCGCAATCCCTACGTCGATCCCATCAACCTCGTGCAAATCGAGGTGCTGCGACGGCTGCGGCTGGGCCGGCCTGAAGGCCGGCCCCTACGTACGGATCAGGAAGGCCGGCCCCTACATACGGATCAGGAAGGCCGGCCCCTACGTCCGGATCATGACGACGAGCGGCTCCGCGACGCGTTCGTCGTGACCGTCAACGGGATCGCCGCGGGGATGCGGAACGCGGGTTAGTGGCCTGTGCTTCCCAATCCACTAACACCTTCGCGCCGCGTTCGCGCAGCAGCTCACCGAGGACCGACCGGTGGCACCGCCACGGGTTCTCGCAGTAGCAGCCGATCGAGAAGTTCGTCTGCCGGCCGAGCGCCGCGAGCAGCGCGATCACGCGCTGCGCCTCCGGCCGCCGCATCTCCCGGAGGTACTTCTTCCGGAACGCGGCCCAGCGCGCATCGGTCCACGGCTTGGCCTGTGCGTAGGCGACGAGCCCGCGCGTGGGGGCGACCTCCGGCAGCCAGACGTCGAAGAAGTCCCGCCGTGCGTAGTCCTCTTTCTTCACGCCGCGCGGGAGCAGCCGCACCGTGCCGATGCGCACGCCCTCGCCTCGGGCCCGCGGTTCCCCCAAGCGGACAACACGTATCGCCATTCCCGTCATCCCCCCTGGCCGCCATCGCGCGTCGCGGATTCCACCGCGCGGACGATATCGGCCGTCACGTCGTCGGGCAGACGCGCCCCGTCGATGCGGCAATAGGTGGAGCGGCCGCCGTAATACCGCACCAGCGGTTCGGTCTGGTTCCGATAGACCTCGAGCCGGTTGACCACGACCTGCTCGCGGTCGTCCGCGCGTGGCACCAGCGGGCCGCCGCAGTCGTGACACACATCGCCCTCGCCGGTCGCGTTGGTGCCGCACTCGGCGCAGACCATGCGCGACGCGAGCCGGCGGATGACTTCGGCTTCCGTCAGCACGATGTCGATGATGACGAGCGGCGCGCGGCCGGCGACGATCCGATCGAGCGCCTCCGCCTGCCGAATCGTCCGCGGATAGCCGTCGAGCAGGAAGCCTCCGCTCGTATCGGGATGCGCGAGACGCTCGGTCACCACGCGCGTGATCACCTCGTCGTCGATGAGCCCGCCGCTCTCCATGATGGCGCCCACTTCGCGGCCGAGCGGCGTCCCTGCCTGCACGGCGTCGCGAAGCATCGCGCCGGTCGAGATGTGCGGAATGTCGAATGCCCTGCGCAGCTGGCGTGCCTGCGTGCCCTTGCCGGCGCCCGGAGGGCCGAGCATCACCAAGTTCAGTTCCATTCGGCTTTCTACTGGTGAGTCTCCACAGCTGTACTGGTGCGTACGACAGCCTGTGGACCGCTGTTCGGCTGGGTGCGGCAACGGAGCGCCCGGTTGCGACCTGGGAGGGACATACCCGGTAAATTGTATATTCCGAAGATGACTACGCGTCCGCGATGGCGCCGGTTCCGCACGCTGGAACGCCGCGAGCTGACGCTGCTGGTGATCGGCGTCGGCGTCTGCCTGCTGCTCTGGGGATTCCTCGCGCTCGCATCGGAAGTGATGGAAGGCGACACCAATTCGCTCGATACGCGAATCCTGGTCGCGCTGCGCAAATCTGACGACCCGTCCCGGCCGATCGGCCCGTCGTGGGTCGAAACCTCGCTGCTCGACTTGACGGCGATGGGCGGACCGACCGTCCTCGGACTCGTCGTCGTGTCGGTCGTCGGCTTCCTGCTGCTGCAGACGCGCTATCACACGGCGGTCGTCGTGCTCGCCACCGCCGCGAGCGGCGAGGTCGCCAACTACGCGATGAAGAACCTGTTCCTCCGGCCGCGGCCCGATGTCGTCCCGCACCTGCGCGACGTCACCACCACGAGCTTCCCGAGCGGCCATGCGATGGAGTCGGCGATCATCTACCTCACGCTCGGCGCGATGCTGATGCGGCTCGCGGAGCGCCGCATCACGAAGATGTACTGCATCGGCATCGCGATCTTCCTGACGCTGCTCGTCGGCATCAGCCGCGTGTACCTCGGCGTCCACTATCCGACCGACGTCGTCGCCGGCTGGATGTTCGGTTTCTTCTGGGCGTCGCTCTGCTGGCTGGT
>DASQAX010000467.1:0-9368 GCA_035635535.1 Vicinamibacterales bacterium
AGCTTGGCGTCGTACAACCCGTTCAGCAGATGGATGCCGCCGGGCCCCGATGTCGCGAGGCAGACGCCGAGGCGGCCGGTGAACTTGGCGTAGCCGCACGCCATGAACGCGGCCGCTTCTTCGTGGCGCACCTGCACGAAGCGAATCGCGTCCGCCTTCTTGCGCAGCGCCTCCATGATGCCGTTGATGCCGTCGCCCGGCAGGCCGAAGATCGTGTCAACGCCCCATTCCTGGAGCACTTCGATGAGGATGTCGGATGCGGTTTGAGACATCGCGCCTTCCTTGGATGAGTCCGGTGTTCGCATGCGCGAGATAGCGGTCGGCAAGCCCCGCGGCCACGCGATCGCCGACGATGGCTTCGACCGTTGGAAAGCCGACGAAGTACTCGCGCCGCGGATGATCGGCGGCCCAGACGATCGCGTCTGCCGCGACTTCGGGCTGGAAGATCGGAGGTACCGGCTGCGCGCGGTTCGGCAGGCGGCTCTTCACCCAGTCGAACTGCGGCGTGTTCAGCGCGGGCAGCTGCACCATCGTCACCCTCACGCCGCTGCGGTCGTGCAGCAGTTCGGATCGAAGCGAATCGCAGAACCCTTCGACCGCGTGCTTGGCGGCGCAGTAGGCGGACTGGAGCGGGATGCCGCGGTAGGCCAGCGCCGACCCGACCTGGACGATGACGCCGCGGCCGCGCGGCGACATCCTGCGGAGCGCCGCGAGCGTGCCGTGCACGACGCCCAGGTACGTCACCTCCGTGACGCGCCTGAACTCGCTCGCGTCCATGTCGCGAATCGGAGAGAACACGCTCGCCATCGCGTTGTTGATCCAGATGTCGATCGGACCGCACGTCTCCTCGAGGATGGCGGCGGCCGCCTCGACGCGGTCGGCATCGGCGACGTCCGCCGGGAGGATGACCGCGCGGCCGCCAGCGTCCTCGACGTCGCGGGCGGCGCCGACGAGCCCCGCCCGGCCGCGCGCGAGCAGGCCGATCGAGGCGCCGCGACGCGCGAAGGCACACGCGGTCGCGCGGCCCACGCCGGCCGAGGCGCCCGTGATCATGACGACCTGAGGTGTTGTTGCGGCTGTCATCCTCTTCGTGGATGCAACGCCGCCGCCACGTGACGCGCGGCGCGTGACTCGCGCGGGGGTCACCGCGGCGCTTCGACGAGCGTGTGCGTACCGGGGTCGATGACCAGGTGTGGCGGCTCGGCGGCAATCAGGTACTCGAACTCGCCGCGGAACTGCTGGAGCGAGATGCCGGCCGTCGCCGCGAACTTGGCGAGCTCGTGCGGATCCTCGAAATCGTCGCGGCGCAGCCGGATCATGTAGCGCCTCGCGATGCTGTACCGCGTCGAATGGATGTCCACCATCCGCACGCGCGTCCGTCCGCTGTCGGGATCGATGACGTCGGCGAACGGGATCGGCACGAAGTTGCCGCCCTGCATGGAAACCATCACCGCGCTTCCGCCCGACAGCAGGTATTTCGCCGCGCAGTACCCGAGGTCGCGGGTGTATTCCATGTCGGCCGGAATCGGGTCGGCGCATCGCAGCTCGTACCCGATGTTCTTGGCGGCAATCGTCGTCCGGATGCCGAACGTGCGGAGCCGCTTGTGGACCTCGGCCTTCAGGATCTCGCCGATGTTGACCTCCGCGATGCGAAGGTGGCCGTGGGAATCGCGTTCGACGTCCTCCAGCCGCTCGAGGTCGGCGGGGTCGATGCCGAGCACGAGCCCTTCGGCAATCATGGCGACGCCGTCGCGCCGGCCGTAACTGAGCCGCTTGATGACGGCGCCGACCAGGGTGTCGACGACCGCCTTCAGCGGGATGTGGTGAAGCGGGAACTCCTCGGGTATGAGGGTCAGCGTCGCGCCCGCCGCCTTGCCGATGCCCAGCGCGAGGTGGCCGGCCTTGCGGCCCATCGCGATGACGAAGTACCAGCGCGACGTCGTCTTCGCGTCGACCATCAGGTTCTTCACGATCTCGACGCCGAGATGGCGCGCCGTCTGATAGCCGAAGGTATCGACGTTGGCGGGCAGATCCAGATCGTTGTCGATCGTCTTCGGGACGTGGACGACGCGGATGCGCCCGCGGCCGTGCTCCTCGACCTTCATCGCCGAGAACGCGGTGTCGTCGCCGCCGATCGTGATCAGCATGTCGACATTCAGCCTCAGCAGCGACACGACGACCTGCTCCAGCTGCTCGGGGTGGGTCGTCGGGTTCGCGCGAGAGATGCCGATGTGCGACCCGCCGCGGAAGTGGATGCGGCTGACCGAGTCGATCGTCAGCGGGGTCGTGTGATCGACATCGCCGTGCATGATCCACTCGAAACCGTCGCGGATGCCGAGCACCTCGACGCCCTCGAGCCGGCCCCGGATCGTGGCGGCGGAGATGACGCTGTTGATGCCTGGCGCCGGCCCGCCGGCGACGAGAATCGCGAGCCGAGTCTGGTGACCCATGCGGACACTTTGAAGAACGTGCGCATCAAGAATATCGCGCTTCGGTCGTTGCGGCTTCGCAGCTGAACCGAACGAGAGGTCATGGCACCCGGGTTGCGTGACGCGAGCGCCCGGAGGGTAACCCATGCCCGAAAAAGAGACGCTGCGGCGCGCCCGCGCCGACAAGCGCGCCGGCAAGTCGGCATCCACGCAGGCCGGCGAGTTCGTCCGCGAGGAGGTGCATCACGTTCGTGAGGGGAAGCACGGCGCTCGCTCGACGAAGCAGGCGATTGCGATCGGCCTGTCGAAGGCGCGCCGCGCGGGCGTGAAACTGCCGCCGCCGCGAGGTGGCAAGGCAAGCACTCGGCGCAGCGCGGCCGCGGCTATGCGCGCGTCGCGGAAACGGTCGCGGCCGTCGGCGGCACGGTCACGGGGCGTGCGCCGCGCCCTGAAGCGCGAAGGCCATCGCGCGGTGTCGCGGAAGGCGCTGTCGCGTCAGGCGACGTCGGCCGCTCGCCGCCGGTCACCGGCAAGTCGCAGCGCAGCCGCGCGAAAGGCCGCCCGTACCAGACAGCGGCAGGGCACGATGCGCCGGCGCCGCGCGACGGCATAGTACGGTGCGACGCCGCAACGGCGGCATTGACACCATGGACGCTCATACGTCAGGCGTCATACCACGGGGACCTGGCGCGTACGAGCCGTCCGATCATTCGTGCGTACGCAGTATCTGTCCGAGCGATTAAAGGGGGGGAGCCTTGTCGAACGCTGTAGGGCTGAGTCTTGGTTGCAGGTGTACGGCGTGGGAGGCAATCAACGGTCCCGCAACGCCGTAGCGCACCTTCGAGGTAGACAGAGGTTATGCCTGTAGCCCAGTAGAGCGTTGCCGCCCGATTGGGTTGCGTCGTCTCACGGGGCGTGCGCAGCGGGGCCCGGTGGCCGCCGGGCATGAATTCAAACCACCCATGCCATCGCCGGGTGCCGTCGTCCGCCGGTGCGCCACACGCGCGAGCCGCAAAGGCGCGCCCGGTCCCGGTCACCACGGCCCGCCTGTATTCCAGCAGCACCACCGCCATGATCTGCGCGCGTTCACCCTGTGGTTCGGACCGCATGCCGCCACTCTACTAATGCAGACGCCGTGCCCTTGCACGTGAGCGCTCAAGTATGTCGTCGCTGGGTCGTGCCCGACACTTAAGTGCTCAAGTATCTTCGTGACTTTCGGGGCAAGTCGCGGCGCGCCGTGCAGCGACGCCTCTCCCATTCGGCAGAAAAACGGGCGGATGGACGTCGCGTCGATGTCGGCCGTTGATACGGTGGCGCTCGGCAATTTTATACGCTTTACATAACCGGTCAAGTATTGCAGAATTTCCGCGATGAGGGAGAAGTTGCTGGTGCTCGTCCGGCGCCGCTGCCTCGCGTGCGACACCGAGCAGGACGTGCTCGAGCAGCCGGACACCGATGTGATCGGCCCCGCGTGCCGCGAGTGCCGCGCGCCGACCGAGCGAGTCGAGGTAATCGCCTCGCGGCTCGTCGCGAAAAACCCGCACGCCGCAGAACTCGGGCGTCTCGGAGGCCTCAAAGGCGGCCCGGCGAGGGCGAAGGCGCTCACCGCGGAGCGGCGGCAGGAGATTGCCCGCCACGCCATCCGGGCCCGGTGGAAGCGAGCGCGATGAGCGTGAGTCGGCGCTAACCCGCGAGGTAGTGGCGAACGAGGCGGGTGAGGAGCGTGTCGAGCGTTTCGCCGTCGAGCTCGAACTGCGACGAGGCGGGCGACCAGGCGAGCTTGTAACTGCGCGACATCGCGGAGACCCAGACCTGCCGCACGGGCGCGTTCGGGCTCACCACGAATTTCGCGGGCGACGGATCTTCGAAGATCACCTGCAGCACGCCGTTCTGCAGTTCGACCTCGAACCCGTCCTGGTCGGCGAGGGGCAGCAGCGACCGCTGCGCGCGCTCCAGCGCGTGATCCGCCTGCAGGCGGAAGTCCTGCTCGGTCAGCGTTCCGTTCATCAGGGCTCCAAGTCGGCCTTGGAGCGTTCGAGCTTAGCTCAATTCGTCGTGGAGAGGCGATTGGCCGACGCGATGTACGTTTTGCGCGCGCGCGCGACCTGGCCCGCCTGTTTCATCCGCACTTCGAGCTTGTGCTCCTTGCCGTCGAGAGTAGCCGGCGAAAAGCCGATCGTGTAGAGGCTGTGGAGCTCCTGCGCCACGCGAGTAAAGGTGGGCGCGAGCTCGTCGGTCTTCTTCAGCTCGAAATAGCCGCCGCCGGTCTCCTCGGCGATCTTCCTCAGCGATCGATCCGGCTGCGATCGGACCATCCGCTGGCCGTTGAAGTACTGCGACTGCAGGCCGATGGCGTACACCATCACTTCGTTCTGCTTCGCGTGGTCGAGCACGCTGCCGAAACCGATCTTGCTGTACGTGTCGTCGCCATCGGTGAAGACGAGCACGACCTTGCGCCCCTCCACCGGCTTCAGCATGTCGATGCTCTGGTCGACGGCGTCCCACAGGCGCGTCGGGTTGCCGTACTGCAGGTCGCGGAGCGCGGAGATGAGGTCGTCGCGGTCGTTGGTGAACTGGCCGCTGAACTCGATCCGGTCGCTGAACGCGCCGACCTGTCCCTTGTCCTGCGGCAGCATGCGGAGGAGGAACTGCTCGGCGGCCGCGCGCAGCAGATCGAGGCTGCTCGTCATGCTCGCGCTGTAATCCAGCATGACGACGACGGAGAACGGCTGCGTTTCGTTCTGGAAGAACGTGATGCCCTGCAGCTTCCCGTTGTCGAGGATGGTGAACTGGTCTTCGTCGAGGTTCGGCACCAGGCGTCCCTGGCCGTCCAGCACCGTCGCCGGCACGGAGACGATCTGCGTGGTTGCCTTGAACGTCGGGGCTTCCTGCTGAGCGGCGGCCGTCAGCGTCGCAGCGGCCAGAAGTGCGATGGTCGTAAAGGTCCGCATGAAATCACTTTATCTGATCTTGAGACGCCGCGCCCGACCGGCCGGCCGGAGTATCATTTCCCGCATGCGAACTGTTTTTATCGCGGCCGGCCTCCTGATTTCGCTGGCCTGCTCGTCGCAGGCCCAGCAGCCGGCCGACGCGGCGGCGCGCGTCGGCGACCGGACCATCACCGTCGGCGAGCTCGACGAACGGTGGAAAACCGAGGATCCCGGCGCCAGGGCGACCGCCGAGCAGGCCCTCTACGACGGCCGGAAGGCGGCGCTCGACGCCATTATCGCCGACATGCTCGTCGCGCAGGCCGCCAAGGCGAAGGGCGTCACGCCCGAAGCGTTCGTCCAGGCCGAAATCGGCAAGCGCACCAAGCCCGTGAGCGACACCGACGTCCGCAACTTCTTCGTCCAGAACAGCGAGCGGATGCAGGGGCGCACGTTCGAACAGATGAGCCCCGCCATCGAGAAGTACCTCGAAGACCAGCAGCAGACCACCGCCAAGCAGGATCTGATCGCCGAGCTCAAGAAGGGCGGTCCCGCCATTCGCGTCGTCATGGACCCGCCGCGAACGACGGTCGCCGTCAATCCGGACGACCCGTCGGAAGGGAAGGCCGACGCCCCCGTGACGCTCGTCGAGTACTCCGACTTCCAGTGCCCGTTCTGCCTGCGCGTGATGCCGACGCTCAAGCAGATCCGTACGAAGTACGGCGACAAGGTCCGCGTGGTCTGGAAGGACTTTCCGCTGACGCAGATTCACCCGCAGGCGTTCGTCGCCGCGCAGGCGGGCAACTGCGCGCGCGAACAGGGGAAGTTCTGGGAGCTGCACGACAAGATGTTCGGCAACCAGTCGGCGCTGCAGGCCGAGGCGCTGAAGCGATACGCGGCCGAAGCCGGGATCGATTCGACGAAGTTCAACCAGTGCCTCGACACCTCGAAGTACGAGGCGCGCGTGCAGGACGCGATCCGCGCCGGCGGACGTCTCGGCATCCAGTCGACGCCGACGGTGTACGTCAACGGCCGCATGATCAACGGCGCGCAGCCGATTGAAGTGTTCCAGGCCGTGATCGACGAGGAGCTAGCCCGCGGCGGGAAATAACCGTTCGAAGTTGCCTCCGAAGATGAGCGCCGCGTCCGCGGCGCTGACGCCGGCCGCGTCCACGATCCCTCTCTGTGTGTCGTAGACCCCCTTCTGCCACCCTCTCGGGAAGAACGACGAATCGGTCCCGAACAGCAGCCGCGACGGGCCGGCCACGGCGAGCGCCGCCTTGAACACCGCGTCGAGCGTCAGGCCGGGCGTGTAGCGGATCCAGCCGTTCGAGCTCGACGTGTCGAGGTGGATGTTGCGCGCGGTGTCGGCCGCCATCAGCGCCTCGCGCAGCAGCCCCGCGCCGAAGTGCGGGATGATGAACGGCACCGCGGGAAACGCCAGCGCCGGCTTCAGCACCTCGAGCGGGTTGCCGAGCCGCATGTCGAACCGGCTTGGCAGTCCCAGCTTCGCGCGGACGCCGACCGAGAGCACGCCGCAGTGCACGAACACCGCGACGCCGGGACGCGACGCGGCGATCTCGACGATGCGCGTGACGCGGTCGTCGGTGACCGCAACGTGGTGCATCGCCGGAAAGAGGCAGATGCCGCGCAGCTGCAGCTCGTCGATCGCGTGGCGCACGCGGTCGGCGGCGTCGGGCGCCGACGGGTCCACCATGAAGAAGCCGACGAGCCGCGTCGGATGGTGCGCCACCGCCTCGGCCACCGAGGCCTCGTCGCCCGGCACGCTCGCGATGATCGCGGCGCGGCTCACGCCGTGCGCATCGAGCTCCGCGACCCAGCGGTCGGCGAGCGCGTCGGCCGTGCCCGGGTCGTCCCACTTCAGCTCGCGGCAGATGGCCGCGGCATCCGGCTCCGGCGACGCGGGCCGCTGCCGCGCGAGCGTGTTGAAGAACTGGGGCGAGAAGAAGTGGCAGTGTGCGTCGTTGATCGTCACAGCATCTCCGCTGGCTCCGGCGCATGCGCATCGGGCGGCAGCCGCAGATGGCGCGTCCGCGCGACCCACGTCGCCGTCAGCGCGACCGCGCAGAAGACGAGGCCAATCGACAGCCCGATCCACAGCCCCGTCACGCCCCACGCGAACCGGAAGCACAGAGCATAGCCAACCGGCAGCCCGAGCACCCAGTGGCCGATGACGTTCATGACCATCGGCGTCCGCGTGTCGCCGATCCCCCGCAGCACGCCCGTCGTCACCGCCTGCGTGCCGTCGAAGAGCTGGAACGCGGCGGCAATCGCGAGCAGCTGGACGCCAATCTCGAGGACGCGTGCGTCGGTCGTGAACACGCTCAACATGGGGATGGGCAGGAGGAAGAGCATCAGGCCGAGCAGGATCATGACGCAGGCGCCGAGGCCCAGCGCCGTCCATCCCGCACGGCGCGCGCGCCGGATGTCGCGGGCGCCGACCGCGTGCCCGACGCGCACGGCGCCCGCGGAGGCGAGGCCGAGCGGCACCATGAAGACGCAGCTGACGATGTTCAGCGCAATCTGGTGCGAGGCGGATGAGACCGCGTCGAGCCGGGCGGCGAGCGCGGTCGCCAGCGTGAACACGCCGACCTCGAGGGTGATTTGCGAGGCCGCGGGCGCGCCGAGCGCGACGAGCGTCCACAGCCGCTGCGCGTCGACCGTGAACGGCACGTGCGGATGCGCCTCGCCGCGCCGCCGGTGCTCGCGCCGGATGGCGACGTAGAGGAACGCCGCCATGTACAGGCGGGCGATGCACGTGGCCCACGCGGAGCCGGTGACGCCAAGCGCCGGCATTCCCAGCCGCCCGTAGATCAGGATCGCGTTCGCGCCCGCGTTCACGAGGTTCGCCGACGTGAGCGCGTACATGATGGGCCGGACGACGTGGATGCCCTGCAGGTAGCGGCGGAAGGCCGCATAGAACATCAGCGGTGCCGCGCTGAGCGCGATCACCTCCAGGTACGGCTTCGCGAGCGCACCGATCTGCGGGTTCAGCCCCCACGCGTCGATGGTCTGGAACGCGATCCACGTGACCAGCATCACGAACGGCGAAACGAGGAGCGCGAGCACGACGCCCTGGTGCAGCCACCTGAGGCACTCGTCGTAACGCCCGGCGCCCGCCGCGCGCGAGACGAGCGCATCCACGCCCAGCATCAGGCCGGCGCCGAAGATCATGATGGCGGTGAAGACCCCGCTCCCCATGCCGGTCGCCGCAATCGCGGCGGGGCCGAGGCGGCCGACCATGACGGTGTCGACCAGGCCCATGCTCATCCAGCCGATTTCGGCAAGGACGACGGGGCCGGCGAGGCGGATGAGAGGACGGAGCTCGGAGAGCACGAGACGGCCCAGTTTAAGACGGGCCGCCCCGCCGATCTCAGAAGGTGATGCGGAAGCCGATCTGCCCGACGCGCTGCTCGGGCTGGCCGAAGTCGCCCGCGTACGCGCTTGGCTGCATGAACGACGTCAGCGGCACGCCCGCCGCGTTGAGGCGACGCGTCGTCAGCGGGATGGACGGGTTCTTCGCATTCAACAGGTTGAAGACTTCGGCGATCGCCTCGATGCGCGAGCCACCCCGAAGCCCGAAGCCCTTGCTCAGGCGCAGGTTCATCTGGGAGTACGGCGCGCGCCAGCTGCAGTTGACCGTCTCGCACGCGTCGATCGTCTTGAACGTGGCGGTGCCGTCCGCGTTGAGGCCCGTGAACCGGTACGCGGTCGCGGTCTTGTCGTTGTTGTTGCCGTCGGCGTTGAGGTCGAGCCCTTCGAACGAATGCGTCGGCAGCGCCGATTGATACAGGAAGATCGGCGCCACGTCGATGCCGAACGGCGCTTCCACGATGGCCGAGAGCGAGATCCGGTGCCGCGCATCGGTGCGCGTCAGCGGCGCGTCCTGCACCGCGCCGAACGGGTTGCGCACATCCTGCACGAGGTTCGCGTCCGCCTCGTCGGTGGAGCTGCCGATGATGCTGGTGGCATTGGCCAGCGTGTACGACGC
>DASQAX010000468.1:0-6605 GCA_035635535.1 Vicinamibacterales bacterium
TGAGGAACAACCTGGCTGACCTGCACGCGATCCTTCTCGGGCGACGCCGGAACAGACGAGTCCGCCACAGTCTGCGCACCGTGCAAACCGGATTCCTTACTCATCGCGGTCTTCTTCCTCGGCGCCGGGCAGAAGGTCGAAGAAGGCATCGACGCTTCGGTCGAGCGCACGGCGAAGCTGGGGAATGGTCCCGTCAATGGTGTGGAGTGTCACGCCTGCTTCGGTTCCATTCCTGAGTTTGAGGCGGGCATCCTCCGCTCCGGTCACTGAGCCTTCAGGGACGAGGCGGATGCCGTAGACGAGCGTGTAGCGCGCCATGACGCAACTATACTAGGCGGACCTAAAGGTCCGCCTCTACGACACATTCTGCCTCTACGACACATTCCGCGAAGCTTCGCTCTACGACATATCCCGCTGAAGGTCCGCCGCTGAACACCGTGTCGCTCGTGACGCTCGAGGAGATCCGCGAGGCAGCCGCGCGCATTGCCGGCGTGGTCAGGCGGACGCCCGTCATCGACGTGGGCGGCTTCGGCGAGCCGCCGTTCGCCATCAAGTGCGAGAACATGCAGCCCGCCGGCGCGTTCAAGATTCGCGGCGCCTGCAACATGATCGCGCAGCTGCCGGCCGAGGCGCGGGCCGCGGGCGTCATCACGTATTCGTCGGGCAACCACGGCCAGGCGATGGCGCTCGCCGCGCGAACGCTCGGCATCCGTGCAGTGGTCGTGATGCCCGAGACGGCGCCGCGCATCAAGGTCGACGGCGCGCGTCGGCTTGGTGCGGAGGTGCTCTTCGCGGGCACGACGGTGCTCGACCGCCAGGCGCGCGCGGAATCCGAGGCGTCGGCGCGCGGGCTGACGATGGTGCCGCCGTTCGATCATCCGTGGATCATCGCGGGCCAGGGGACGTGCGGGCTCGAGATCGTCGAGCAGTATCCATCGGTATCCGCGGTGTACGTGCCGATGGGAGGCGGCGGGCTGGTGTCGGGGACCGCCGTTGCGATCACGTCGCTTCGGCCCGCGGCGCGGGTGATCGGGGTCGAGCCGGAAGGCGCGCCGAAAATGACCGCATCACGAGCGGCAGGCCACCCGGTGACGCTGCCGAGGAGCGCGAGCATCGCGGACGGGCTGCTGTCGATTCGCCCCGGCGACCTGACGTTCGCGCACGTCCAGGCGCTCGTGGACGACGTGGTCACCGTCAGCGAGGAGGAGATTGCCGCGGCGATCAAATGGCTCTTCGATCACGCGGACGTCGTCGCGGAGCCGAGCGGCGCGGTGAGCGTAGCTGCGGTGCTGCGCGACCGTCCCAACGCGCCGGGATCTGTTGCCATCGTCTCCGGCGGAAACATTGCGCCCGAGGAGTACGCGAAATACATCACCGCACAATTTCCGCAACCTTGAGTTGACTCGGAATTACAGGCCGAGGAGCCGCCGGGCTTCGTCGATCCCGCCCTCGACCGAAGCGATCTCCCCGTCGAGCTGTTTCTCATACACCTGCCTGAGGATTTCCCCAACGCGCGGCCCCGGCGACAAGCCGAGCGCAAGCAGGTGCCGCCCGAGCAGCAACGGCGCCGGCGGCCGATGCTCGACGCCGAGCGTGCGTGCGCGCTCGATGAACCAGTCCATCGCGGAGCAATCGAAGTTGCCGCTGCGCCCGAGGCAGTCGGCGCGCGCCAGCCGCGCGAGCAGCTCCAGGTCCACCTTCTGCGCAAGACGCCTGAACGCGCCGTCGGTCACGTTCGCAGCCTTCCTGAACGCGCCCGGCTTCAGGTGATGCGCGACGAGCCCGATGACCTGCGCGCGCACCTCGAACCCGTCGATCGTGTGGATGTTGAGCCGGTCGAGCAGCGACAGCGTCGGCTCGACGCCCGCCTGCTCGTGATCGAGCGAGCGGATGCGCCCGTCGATGAACGCCGTCGTCGGCGGCTTGCCGAGGTCGTGGCAGACCGCGCCGAGCATGATCGTGACGCGCCGCGGCCGATCGAGATCGCCGTTCAGCTCGCGCGCCTTGTCGATCACCATCAGCGTGTGCGTCCAGACGTCGCCTTCCGGGTGCCATTCCGGCTCCTGCTCGCACCCGACGAGCGGCAGCACCTCCGGGAGGACCTGCCGGAGCACGCCGAGATCGAGCGCGAGGCGAAAGCCAATGGACGGACGCTCGGCGAGCAGCAGGAGCTTTTCGATCTCTCCCCAGATGCGCTCCGCAGGCAGGTCGTCGAGCGCCAGCCCGCGGCAGAGGGTCGCGGCCGCCTCTTCCAGCGCGAACTCGAAGCGCGCGGCGAACTGCACGGCGCGGAGCGCGCGGAGGCTGTCGTCGGCAAACGTCCGGGCGTCCACGGCGCGCAGCAGGCGGCGCGCGAGGTCGCCTCGCCCGTCGAACGGATCCTCGTACGCGCCGGTCAGCGGATCCCACGCGATGGCGTTGACGGTGAAGTCGCGTCGACGGGCAGCCTCCGCAATCGACATCGACGGATCGCCCTGGACCTCGAACCCCTTGTGCCCGCGGCCGCGCTTCGATTCGCGCCGCGGCAACGCGACGTCGATCTCTCCGGCGCTGCCGCCCGGCGGCACGAGCTTGTAGACGGGAAAGCTCTGTCCGACCGGCTCGACGCGCCCGAGCGGCTCGAGCAGCGCCGGCAGCCGATCCTGCGCGATGCCGAAGACTTCGACGTCGATGTCCTTGGATGGCTTGCCGCGGAGGCGGTCGCGGACCCAGCCGCCGACGATCAGCGCGCGTCCGCCGGCGGCCGCGGCCGCCGCCGCGACGCGACGCGCGGCGTCGAGCGAGGCATCGTGATCCGGCACGCGCAAATTATCCTTCGCGCGTACGTGAAAAGAGGGCCACGGCATGCGCCGGGCCCTCTCTGGTGGGTCGTGGTTCGCTGGGTCGGTCGTCGTTCTACGCGACGCGTCTCTGACGGACCAGCGATATCCGCTCCAACCGCGGCGATTCGAATCCAGCAGTCCTCCGCGCAGGCTCGTCGTTCGCCTTCAAATCCCAGCCCGGCGTCTCGTACCCGCATGATGTGCACTGCAGCGACATGCGGCCGTGCTCGAAGTGCAGAAGCGCGTCGTGTCCGTGGAGCCCGCACAGGAACTGCCGAACCTTGTCGGTAACCATTGCGCCGAAACCCCTTTCCAAGTACCCCAACCGATATGACGTCTGTTGACCTGGCCTCGTTGCCGGGCACCCCGACTGTGAGCCCGACATTTCAAGAGAAGTGCCACGCCTGGGGTGTAAATCGTAAGCGTCTGGCTCTCAATGGATTAACGATCCACGTCGTCCGGCGTAACGGCCGCTCGTCAGTATTTGTCCATCAAACAAGCCGGCGAAGTGATGGGATCGCGCCTCAGGCTGTCTGAAGTGTGAACGGCGCTTCCAATCGTGCGACACGGCTGAGCTTATGGCTGGGTAACGTATCGCCCAGTGTGAGCAGAGCGCTACTGTTCCCGAAGGATTCCGCGCACGACAAAGCCGAGGTTGGCCGGACGTTCGCCCAGCCTCCTCATGAAATACGGGAACCATTCGCGCCCGAAGGGGATGTACAGCCGTACCCGATATCCGTCGGCGACAAGTGTCCCCTGCAGGTCACGTCGGATTCCATACAGCATCTGGAACTCGAAGCGGTCCTTGCCGATGCCATTTCGCCGCGCGTGTGACCAGGTCGCCTCGATCATCGGCGGGTCGTGGGTCGCAATCGCCGGGTAAATGCCGGAATCGAGCAGCAGCTGCATCAGCCGGACGAACGCCGCGTCCACGTCGGACTTTCGCTGGTACGCCACGTCCTGCGGCTCCTTGTACGCGCCCTTGACGAGGCGCACCCGCGCGCCGAGCTCGTTCATCCGGCGCACGTCCTGCTCGGTACGGTGCAACGCCGCCTGCAGGGCGATGCCGATGTTGCGGTAGTCCTGCTGCCAGAGGGTCTCGAAAACATCGAGCGTCATCTGCGTCCACGCCGAGTCCTCCATGTCGATGCGCACGAAGAAATCGTGGCGCCCGGCGGGCTCGAGGATGCGGCGCAGGTTGTCGACGCACGTCGCGCGGTCGATGCCGGCGCCGAGCTGTGTCAGCTTGAGCGAAATGTTCCGCTCGATCCCCGCCTTGACGATGACGTCGAGGAGCCGGACGTATTCGCGTGTCGCGGCGTCGGCCTCCTCCACGGTGCGCACGCTCTCGCCGAGGTAGTCGAGCGTCAGGTGCAGTCCCTGTGTCTGGATGCTGCGCGACGCCTCGATGGCTTCGTCGATGGTCTCGCCGGCGATGAAGCGGCGGGCGAAGCTCTCGCGCGAGCGCATCCCGTACCTGGATGCGAGGCGTTTGAGCGTGCCGCTGCGCGACAGCGCGTAGAAGAACGCTTTGGCGCCGGCGTCCATCTAACGTGGCGGGTCCAAAAGGACCCGCCCTACCGTCGGGGTAGGCCGGGTCTTTTCAGACCCGGCAAGGTCAATGCGTTCTGCGCGAGGGTGACGCGAGCAGGTGATCAAGCGTGCGGGCGTAGTAGCGCAGGACGTTGCGGTCGCGGACACGGATGCGTCCCCGTTCAGCAACGATGATGCCGCGCCCCTCGAGCGGCTCGACCCCCTTGGCGACCGCCTCCGCACCGGAGTGGACGCCGAGGTTCGCGCCGGCCGACCGCAGCGTGTCGAGAACGGCATCCGCTCGTGATTCCAGCTCGCGGCGGGTGATCGACGGGCGCATCGCGTTGGCGACGACCGCCGTCGGCAGCACCTTGTGGAGCCGGCCGACGGCCGCCATGATGGTATGCGCGAGGTCGAGCACCTCGCGCCGCGACGTCGGATCGATCCCCTCGATCGACAGCGGCTTGCCGAAGGTGACGACGGCGCGCGACCGGTAGCCGACGGCGTACCGGACCATCTCCGCCAGCTCGCGGCTGAACGCCTTCTGCGTCCGCTTCACGCCCTGGCGCGCGAGCACGTGATCCTCGAGCACCAGGTCGTAGGCCACCGCCGTCGGGATGATCGCCATCCGCGCGACGTCGGCGTGGAGCGCCGCGTGGAGCAACCCGGTCTTGGGACTCTTGATGTCGCCGCTGTAGCTGCGCCCGCCCTCCGGGTAGAAGAAGAGGTCGTGGCGGCGCAGCAGCTCCGCGACGTACGCCTTCAGCGTCACGAGGTACACCGGGTCCTTGGTATTGCGGCGCACCGGCATCGCGCCCGTGACGTGCCGATGCAGCAGTCCCAGCGGCCCGCCGAACAGGTTGATGCCGGCGGCGATGATCGGCGGGCGGATGCCGTTGTCGTCGAGCACCAGCGGCTCGGCAAGGTAATCGGTATGGCTCTTGTGATTGGACGCGTAGACGACGCGTCCGGCGCGCGTCGCGGCCTTCACGACCTCGACGTTCTCGCCAATCCGTTCGATCTTGCGGAGAATCGGGTAGAGCGGATGCTTGAGGGCGCGGTAGATCGAGTACCGCTGTGTGGTCCTGAGCTCGTCCAGGTACCCGTGGATGCGCTCGCGCGTGTCGCCGCCGGTAGCCTCATCCTGCAGGTAGCGGGCGATCTCGTCGCGCGAGAGAACAGCCTGAGTGATCTCGTCGAGCATCAACAGGCCGACTATACCATCGCTGAGACGAGCCACGTCCCTCGACTGCGCTCGGGACGCCCTGAGCACGGAGAAGAAATATGTTTTCAGGCGGCGAGTCGTCTGCAGATCGCCGCGGCGAATTCGGTCGTGCTCGCCGTGCCGCCCAGGTCGCGCGTCCGCACCTGGTCCTCCGACAGCACGATGCCGAGCGCCTTCATGATGCGATCGGACATCGGCGTCTCGCCGATGTGCTGCAGCATCAGCAGCGCCGACAGCAGCAGCGCCATCGGGTTGGCGATGTTGCGGCCCGCGATGTCGGGCGCGCTGCCGTGGACCGCCTCGAACACGCCGACCTCCGTGCCAAGGTTCGCCGCCGGGACCACGCCGAGGCCGCCCACGAGCCCCGCGCAGAGATCCGACACGATGTCGCCGTACAGGTTGGGCAGGAGCAGGACGTCGAACTGCTCCGGCTTCATCACGATGTGCATGCACGCGGCGTCGACGATCAGATCGTCCTGCTTGATGTCGGGATAGCTTGCCGCGACGTCGCGCACGCACTTGAGGAACAGGCCGTCGCTCATCTTCATGATGTTGGCCTTGTGCACCGCGGTCACGCGCTTGCGGCCGTGGCGCCGCGCGTAGTCGAACGCAAACTGCGAGATGCGCGTCGAGGCCGCGAACGTGATGATCTTCAGGCTCTCGACGACCCCCGGTACGACTTCGTGTTCGAGGCCCGAATAGAGATCCTCGGTGTTTTCCCGCACGATGACGAGATCCACGCCCTGGTAGCGCGAGGGGACCGACGGGATGTTCCAGACCGGCCGCAGGTTCGCAAACAGCTCCAGCGCCTTCCGCAGCCCGACGTTCACGCTCGTGAACCCGCCGCCCACCGGCGTCGTCAGCGGACCCTTCAACGCGACCTTGTTCCGGGCGATTGCGTCGAGCAGCGCCTGCGGCAGCGTCGACCCGTGCTTCTCGACGGCCGAGGCGCCGGCCAGGTGCGGCTCCCACTCGACGTCGAGGCCGGCCGTCTCGAGGATCTTGACGACCGCGCTGGTGATTTC
>DASQAX010000469.1:0-8559 GCA_035635535.1 Vicinamibacterales bacterium
AACCGGACTTCAGGTTCCCGGCGTAGCGGAACGCCGTCCCCTCTCGTTTCGGAAGTACTCGACCTGAAACTTGCGGACGTTGCGGTCGTGTTCCGCCAGCGTGCTTGCAAACACCTGTGAGCCGTCGTTCCGGCTGACGAAATAGAGATACGGCACGTCGGCGGGCATCAGCGCCGCTTCGAGCGAAGCCTTGCCCGGCGACGCGATGGGACCGGGCGGCAGTCCCGGGTACTTGTACGTGTTGTACGGCGAATCCATCGCCAGGTCGTCGCGCCGGATGTTGCCGTTGTACCTGTGCGCCTTCTGGAGCGCGTAGACGATGGTCGGGTCGGCCTGCATCGGCATCCCGATCTTCATGCGGTTGCGATAGACGGCCGCGACCATCGGCCGCTCCTCGGGCTTGCCCGTTTCCTTCTCGACGATCGACGCGAGCGTCACGAGTTGCCGGACGGTCAGCCCCTCCGCCGCGGCTCGCGTCCGCATCTCCTCACCGTAGACCGAGCGGAACCGATCGACCATCGCGCCGATCACGCGCGACGCGGGCACGTGCCTCGGCATCGCGTAGGTCTCCGGGAACAGGTAGCCTTCGAGGTCGGGCGCCCCCGGATCGAGATCGCGGATGCGTTCAGCTGACCGTGCGGCCTCCACGAAGTCGCGCGCCAGGCCGAAGCCGTTGGTCTCGTACAGCTTCGCCATCTCCTCGATCGTCAGACCCTCGGGAAACGTGATGCGCTGCGTGTAGACGTCGCCGCGCACGAGCACGTCGATGACGTCGAGCGGCGTGACCGCGCGATCGAACCGGTACTCTCCGGCTTTGAGACTGCGGCCCTGTCCGCTCCACCAGACCGCGGCGCGGAACAGGCGCCCATCGCGGACGACGCGCGCATCGGCAAGCGTGCGGCCGATTTCGGCGCTCGCGGCGCCCTGGCGAATGGTGACGAACTGTTCGGCCCCGCCATAGCCCTTGTAGGGCTCATGCATACCGTTCCAGCCTAGCCATACCGCAACGGCAGTGGCGCCGGACGCGAGCACGACGACGAGCGTGACGAGGGCGAGGATCCTACGCACGGCCATCGAGGTAGTCCTGCAGGATGACTGCCGCCGCGGCCGCATCCAGCCGTGCCTTACGCGAACGCCAGTCCTTGTCCGTCAGCGCGAGACGGCTCTCGGCCTCGCGGCTCGAGAGCCGCTCGTCCTGAAGTGTGATCGGAAGTGCGGTTTTCGTTCCCAGCCGTCGCGCGAACTGCTCCACGCGAGGCGTCATCTCATTCGGCGATCCATCGAGGCGGCGAGGCAACCCGACGACGATGGCGCCAATGCCATCTTCCTCGGCAGCGAGCCGCGCAATCTCGGTCGAGACGACATCGAGCGCATCCACCTCGAGGCCCGTCGGGCGGAGCACGCCAAGCGGACGAGCGAGTGTGCCGGTCGCGTCGCTGACCGCGATGCCGATTCGCCGCTCACCGATGTCGAGGCCCACGACCCTCATGGCTGACTCTATACTAGCCGTGTGGTGATGCCCGGATCGCGAACCCGAAGGGTCCGCGCCGCAACGGCTCTCGGCGTCCGCGCCGGAACGGTTTTCGGCGTCATCGCGATCGTGGCCGCAGCAATGGCCCAGTCGCCGGATCGCGCCGTGACCGACGCCACTGCGCGGCGCGTCAACGAGCGGATTCGCGCGCTGCAGGCCGAGGCCGATCGGCTCGCCTCGCAGTCGCGGACGCTGCTCGGCGATCTGCGGCAGCTCGAGATCCAGCGCGACATCGCGGCGGAGACGGTGAAGACCGCGAATGCGACGCTTGCGCAGGCGCAGGCCGCGCTGCAACAGGCGACGGACCGGCTCACCGCGCTCGATCAGCAGCGCGAATCGCAGCTTCCGGATCTCAAGGTCCGCCTCGTCGACATCTACAAGCGCGGCCGCGGCGGCTACGCGCGGATGCTGCTCGACGTGCACGGCATGCGCGAGTTCGCGCGCGCGCTGCGCGCCGTCGCGGCGCTCACCACGATCAACGACACGCGGATCTCGGAGCACCGCCGCACGCTGGCGCAGATGCGGCAGGAGCGCGACGCGATGCAGCAGCGGACGCGCGAGCTCGAAGCGGCGGCGAAAGACGCCGACCGGGCGCGCCTGGCGTCGCAGCGCGCCGTCGCCGCGCGCGAGGCGCTCCTCACGCAAATCGACCAGCGTCGCGACCTGAACGCCCAGCTCGCGGGCGAGCTCGACGTCGCGTACCGGCGGCTGCAGGACCAGCTCGCCAACGTCGCCGCCGGCAGGCCGGCGGAAGCCGTCGCCGTTCCGCTCGCGTCGTTCCGCGGCGCGCTCGACTGGCCCGTCGCGGGACGGTTCACACGCGCCAGGAACGGCATCGAAATCAGCGCGCCCGAGGGAACGCCCGTGGCCGCCGTCCACCCCGGCACCGTGGACTACGCCGACGCCTTCAGCGGCTTCGGCAACATGGTGATCGTCGACCACGGCGGCAATTACTTCTCGCTCTACGGCTACCTCGGCTCCATCGACGTCGCCCGGGGGGACCACGTGGACGCCGGAGCTCAGCTGGGACGGGTCGGAACGGCCCCCACCGGCCCACCTTCCTTGTATTTCGAGCTTCGCGTCGACGGGCGTTCCGTGGATCCCCTACAATGGCTGAAGCCCCGATAAACGCCCTACTGGATTTGCATTTATGACATCACGCACACGCCTCTGGGTGCTCCTGATCTCGACGCCCGTCATCGCCTTCGCCATCATCGGCGGCTACCTCGGCCAGGCGATGACGAAGGACGACACGTATCAGCACCTGCGCGTGTTCGAGGACGTCGTGTCGCTCGTGCTCAACAACTACGTCGAGGAAGTCGACGTCAAGAAGGCGATGAAGGGGGCGATGAACGGGCTCGCGGACAACCTCGACGCCGACAGCGGGTTCCTGCCGTCGAACGTCGCCTCCGCGTACGAAGCCAGCGCCCCGGCCGGCCCCGCCGACGTGGGCATCGACTTGAGCCGGCAGTATTACCTGCGCATCGTCTCGGTTCGCGACGCCTCGCCTGCCGCGAAGGCGGGCCTCCGGACCGGCGACTTCATCCGCGCCATCGACAAGCGCTCCACCAAGGACATCTCGATCTACGAGGGGGAGCGGCTGCTGCACGGCCAGGCCGGGACCAAGGTGTCGCTGCTCGTCATCCGCGGCAACGCCGCCGACCCGCACGAGGTGGAGCTGACGCGCGAGCGCGTCACGGTTCCCGAGCTGACCTCGAAGATGGCCGATCCGATGACCGGCTACATCCACGTCTTCGAGTTCTCGCGCCGGGCTCCGGTGCAGCTGAAGCAGGCGGTCGACGCGCTGGCGAAGACGGGCGCCAGCCGCTACGTCATCGACCTCCGCGGCGCGACGCGCGGCGACCTCGACGACGGCCTTGCGGCGGCGCGGCTGTTCGTGAAAGCCGGAACGCTGGTGATCCGCGAGACCAAGGGGAACAAGGAGACCGTCGCGACGCAGATCGGAGACGGCGCGATTGCCGCGCCCGTGGTGCTGCTCGTCGATCAGAGCACCGCGCGCGCGGGCGAGGTGTTCGCGGCAGCGCTCGACGGCAACAAGCGCGCGGAGATGATTGGCGAGCACACGCTCGGCAGCGCCGCGCGGCAGAAGCTCGTGAAGCTTCCCGACGGCAGCGCGATGCTGCTGTCCTACGTCCGCTACCTCGCACCGAACGGCAACGCGATTCACGAGAAGGGCCTGCAGCCCGAAGTGCCCGTGGACGAACCGGACGTGGAGTTCGGCGCGACCGCTCCGGCCGCCGATGTGACGCTGCAGCGCGCCCTCGAGTACTTCACCCAGAAAAAAGCCGCGTAGTCCCTCGACTCGCGTCGATCGCTCGGGGCAAGCGGCGAACGAACTCCACGCAGGGTCCGGCTTTCGCCGGACTACGCTGTTGTATACTGGCGGTTCGGGTTAAAGCCTGAATTCGCAACAGATAGGCGCGTAGCTCAGTTGGTTAGAGCGCCTCCCTGACACGGAGGAGGTCAGTGGTTCGAGTCCACCCGCGCCTACCAACCTTCGCTCGAGGGCTTCAGTACGAGCTACGGTTGGCAACCCCGGCGAAGCCCACTAGTTCCCAATGAGCCAGGTCACGATCACACTTCCCGACGGATCTACTCGCGACGTGTCCGCCGGAACTCCCGTGCGCGACGTCGCGGCCGGGATCTCTCCGGGCCTTGCCAGGGCGGCCTACGCCGCCGTCGTCGACGGCAAGCTCGTGGACCTGTCGTATCCGCTCGAGAAGGATTCGGCGGTTCGCATCGTCACCGACAAGAGTCCCGAGGCGCTCGCGCTGCTGCGTCACAGCACGGCGCACCTGATGGCCGCGGCGGTCACGAACCTCTTTCCCGGCGCGCAGTGCGGCATCGGTCCCGCCACCGACGAGGGCTTCTTCTACGACTTCATCGTCGATCGGCCGTTCGTGCCGGAGGATCTCGCCGCGATCGAAGACAAGATGAAGGAGCTGGCGCAGCAGGACCTGCCGTACGAGCGGCAGATGTGGCCGCGCGAGGAGGCAAAGGCATTCTTCGCGAAGCACGGGGAGCCGCTGAAGGTCCAGCTGATCGACGAGAAGACGGCGGGTCAGAAGGACGTCTCCTGCTACACGATCAAGGACAAGGAGACGTTCGTCGACTTCTGCGTCGGCCCGCACGTGCCGAGCACCAGCAGGCTGAAGGCGTTCAAGCTGCTCAGCACGTCGAATGCGTACTGGAAGGGCGACGCGCGCAACGCGCCGATGCAGCGCATCTACGGGACGGCGTTCGCGGCCGAGAAGGACCTGAAGGCGTACCTCGCGCAGATCGAGGAAGCCAAGAAGCGCGATCACCGCAAGCTCGGAAAAGAGCTCGGGCTCTTCATGTTCCACCAATGGGCGCCCGGCTCGGCGTTCTGGTTCCACAAGGGAACGACGCTCTACAACACGCTCGCCAACTACATGCGCGAGGTGCTCTTCCCCGCCGGCTACGTCGAGGTGAAGGCGCCGCTCATGTACAACAAGGCGCTCTGGGAGCGTTCGGGGCACTGGAGTCACTACCGGCAGAACATGTTCCTCATCGAATCCGAAGGCGAGACGATGAGCCTGAAGCCGATGAACTGCCCGGGCCACTTCCTGATGTACGCGAGCACGACGCACAGCTATCGCGATCTGCCCGTGCGGTTTCACGAGCAGTCGCCGCTGCATCGCAACGAGGCGTCGGGCGTGCTGTCAGGCCTGACGCGCGTCCGTCAGTTCTCGCAGGACGATGCGCACTGCTTCGTGACGCAGGAACAGATCGGCGAGGAGATCGAGCGCCTCATCCGTCTCGTGCAGCGGGTGTACGGCGACTTCGGGCTGCCGTTCACGGCGAAGCTCTCCACCCGGCCGGAGGAATTTCTCGGAGAGATCGCCACGTGGGACGACGCGGAGGCGCAGCTCAAGGAGGCGCTGAAGCGCGCGAACCTCGAATACACGCTCAACGAGGGCGACGGCGCGTTCTACGGCCCGAAGATCGATTTCGACGTCACGGACGCGATTGGCCGCAAGTGGCAGTGCGCGACGATTCAGCTCGATTACCAGCAGCCGGAGAATTTCGACCTGAAATACATCGGCGCCGACAACGCCGAGCACCGCCCGATCGTGATTCACCGTGCAATCGTGGGGAGTTTCGAGCGGTTCATCGCGATTCTCATCGAGCACTACGCGGGCGCGTTCCCGCTCTGGCTGGCGCCGGTCCAGGCGATCGTGCTTCCGATTTCCGACCGTCACCAGGAGTATGCGGCGAGGGTTCGTGACAGACTGGCCGCCGCCGGGCTTCGCGTCGAGCTCGACGATCGCCAGGAGAAGATTGGCTATAAGATCCGTGAGGCCCAGTTGCAGAAGGTCCCCTACATGCTCGTCACCGGGGACCGCGAGGCGGCGGAGGGCACGGTGTCGGTGCGCAGCCGGTCGGCGGGCGACCTCGGCGCGCGATCGATAGACGCGTTTGTCGCGGCGGCGAGCGACGAGATCGCGACGAAATCGCCGGGGATGGCCGCGCCGGCGGAGCAGAAGACAGCCTAGGAGGACATATCGCATTCGATCGTTCGCCCCGACGTGATGATCGCGTTCGCACCAACGAGCGCATCCGTGTTCGCGAAATCCGCGTGATCGACGAGACCGGACAGCAGCTCGGGATCATGCCGCCGCCGGCCGCGCTGGCCATCGCCAAGCAGAAGGGGCTCGACCTCGTCGAGATCTCCCCGACTGCGGTACCGCCGGTCTGCCGAATCATGGACTTCGGCAAGTACCAGTACCAGGAGCAGAAGCGCAGCCGCGAAGCGAAAAAGCACCAGCGGGTGATCGAGGTCAAGGAAATCAAGTTCCGGCCGAAGGTCGACGCGCACGACTACGACTTCAAGAAGAAGCACATCGAGCGCTTTCTCGCCGACGGCGACAAGGTGAAGGCGACGATCTTCTTCCGCGGGCGCGAGATGGCGCACCCTGAAATCGGTCGCCGCATTCTCGAGCGGCTGATTGGAGAGCTGTCCGAGGTCGCGATGGCCGAGGCTGCGCCGCGGCAGGAAGGGAACCAGATGCACGTGATCCTGACCGGCCGCGCCGGACGCAAGACGGTGCCGAAGAAGGTGCAGGACGCAGAACCGGTGACAGAGGAATAGATGCCCAAGCTGAAAACACATCGGGGCGCCGCGAAGCGCTTCAAGAAGACCGGCACCGGCAAGATCATGCGGGCCAAGGCGTTCAAGCGCCACATCCTGACGAGCAAGACGACCAAGTCGAAGCGCCACATGCGCGGCAGCGTGCAGGTGTCCGACGGCGACTCGTACAAGCTCGAGAAGATGCTGCCCTACAAGTAATCGATAGTGGAGGGCGGGTCCTTTCCGACCCGCCAGTAATCGATAGTGGAGGGCGGGTCCTTTCGGACCCGCCAGATGAACAGATGCCGAGAGTCAAACGAGGAACGGTTCGACGAGCGAAGCGGAAGAAGCTGCTCGCGCGCGCGAAAGGCTTCTACCAGACCAAGAGCAAGCTGTACCGCGCGGCGAAGGAAGCGGTCGACACCGCGAGCAAGTACGCCTACGTCGGACGGAAGAACAAGAAGCGCGAGTATCGCCGTCTCTGGATCGTGCGGATCAACGCCGCCGCGCGCGACAACGGCCTCACCTACTCGCAGTTGATGCGCGGCCTCAAGGCGGCCGGCGTCACGCTCGACCGCAAGATGCTCGCGGACATGGCCGCGACGCAGTCAGCCGCATTTGCCAAGGTGGCGGCGCAGGCCAAGGCCGCGCTCCCCGCTGAGGCACGTGCCTGATTCCGCGCCCGATCACTCGGCCGTCGAGGCGGCGCGCTCAGACTTCCGCGCCCGCCTCGCCGACGCCGACTCGGATCAGAAGCTCAAAGCCCTCCACGACGAATTCCTGAGCCGCAAGTCCGGGTCGGTGACCGGCCTGATGAAGACGCTCGGCTCGCTCGCGCCGGAGGCGCGCCGCGAATTCGGACAGCTCGTCAACACGCTGAAGGCGGAAATCGAGAGCGCGCTCGACGAGAAGCGCGCGGGGCTCGAATCGACCCGGCAGCCCGCGGGCGCCGTGGACGTCACGCTGCCCGGCCGGCGGCTGCCGATGGGGCGCGTCCATCCGCTGATGCGCGTCCGGCGCGACGTCGAGGACATCTTCGCGCACATGGGCTACGAGATTCTCGAAGGCCCGGAGGTCGAGGACGACTTCCACAACTTCGAGGCGCTCAACATGCCGCCCGATCATCCCGCGCGCGACATGCAGGACACGCTCTACCTCGATGCGCCGATCGTCGGCGGCACGTGGGGCGCACATCGCGAGAAAGTCCCCGAGTCGCAGGTGCGCGCGGCGACGCTGCTCCGCACGCACACGTCGGCGATGCAGATCCGCTACATGAAGACGTTCCCGCCGCCGGTGCGCATCATCGTGCCCGGCCGCGTCTACCGCCGCGACAACCTCGATCTCAGCCACACGCCGATGTTCCAGCAGTTCGAGGGGCTCGTCGTCGGCGAGGGGATCACGCTCGCCGATTTGAAGGGAACGCTCGAAGCGATGCTGCGCGCGCTCTTCGGCGACGTGAAGGTCCGGCTGCGCCCCAGCTTCTTCCCGTACACCGAGCCGAGCGCCGAGGTCGACGTCAGCTGCCGCGCGTGCGGCGGCTCGGGCTGCGGCACGTGCAAGCAGACGGGTTGGCTCGAGATTCTCGGCAGCGGCATGGTGCACCCGGCGGTGTTCGAGGCCGTCGGCTACGACCCCGAGAGGTACACCGGGTTCGCGTTCGGCATGGGGATGGAGCGCGTGTCGATGCTGAAGTACGGCGTGGACGACATCCGCCTGTTCTACGAGAACGACCTGCGCTTCCTCGAGCAGTTCCCCGTATGAGCCCGTCCAGGACACCCGTGCCGTGAAGATTCTCGTTTCGTGGCTGCGCGACTTCGTCGACGTCACCGCGTCTCCCGAGGAGATCGCGAAGACGATGTCCGTGCGCGGCTTCGCGGTCGAGGGTCTCGAGCACATCGACTGGAACTCGTCGGAA
>DASQAX010000470.1:0-11234 GCA_035635535.1 Vicinamibacterales bacterium
CGGGGCATCGCTCATCAGAGTAGAGCCGCTGGAGTGACCAGAGGGCTGGACGGCGAGAGCGGCAAGGCGGACCTGAAGGTCCGCCTCTACGATCGTAGGGGCCGACCTTCAGGTCGGCCCGCACAGGTCGTCGATACGGGCCGAGGATCGCGAAGGCCAAACGTAGAGGCGGACCTTCAGGTCCGCCTGAGGAGGCGCGACCCATGGTGATCCACGCGTTCCGTGTGTCAGTCGCATCCATCATCGCAACCGCGCTGGCGTGGTTCCTCGTGTCCGCTCCCGTCGCGGGGCAGGAGGGGGGTGGCGGCGGGGCAGCGGGGTTCCGCGCGGCGCCGATCGCCGGCTGTCCGCAGATCTCACGCCTGTTCTGGCCGTGCGCGAAGGCGAAAGCCGCGACGTTCAACCCGTCGCGCAATCCCGATGGGACGCCGAACATGAACGGGGCGTGGAACCCGGTGACCGCCAACGGCAGCCAGAACGTCGAGGACTTCGCCGGCGACGCGTTCCTCGGCCGGCAGATATCGATCATCGTCGACCCGCCCGACGGCAAGGTGCCCTACCTCCCGCAGTGGGCGAACAAGCGCCAGGACAACTGGGACCATTACATCGATCCCATCGGGTCGTGCTATTTCACCGGCGTGCCGCGGCAGGTGTACGGCCCGCGCGGCCAGGCGTTCATCCAGGCGCCGGGCCTCTTCGCGATCGTCTCGGAGTTCGCGCACCAGTACCGCACGATCCCGACCGACAACAGCCCCCACATCGGCGACAGCCTGCGGCTCTCCATGGGCGATTCGCGCGGACACTGGGAGGGCAACACGCTGGTCGTCGACACGACCAACCTGACGGACCGGACGTGGCTGAGCATCTCGGGTCACTTCCACAGCGAGGCGCTCCACGTCACGGAGCGCTTCACGCTCATCGACCCCGACGTGATTCTCTACGAGACCACGCTCGTCGATCCGAAGGTGTTCAGGCAGCCGTGGACGATGGCGATGCCGCTGGTGCGGTTCGAGAAGGGACACGAGGTCTGGGAGGAACCATGCTTCGAGAGCGACCACGACCTCCCGTTTCTCCTGATGGAGCACAAGCTCTGGCTCGGCCTGAATCCGCCGCGATGAGCGCGAGGGCGGGTCGGGCGGGCAGGGCTGTCCCGATCTTCGCGCTGGTGATTGCGGTGTCTGTGCCGGCCCTCGCGCAGACGCCGGGCGCGACCGTGCCGCGCGCGTCGGACGGCAAGCCCGATCTGAGCGGCGTGTGGGAGGCGCTCACCACCGCGAACGATGACATCCAGGATCACGCCGCGCGGCTCGGCGTGCCGGCGGGCCAGGGGATCGTCGAGGGCAACGAGATTCCGTACAAGCCGGGAGCGATCGCGAAGAAACAGGAGAACGCGCGGAAGCGCGAGACGGACGATCCCGAAGCGAAGTGTTTCCTGCTCGGCGTGCCGCGGACGATGTACGCGCCGTTCCCGTTTCAGATCGTGTATTCACCCGCCTACATGGCGATCTTCAGCGAGTACGCCCACACGACCCGCAGCGTCTTCATGAACAGCGAGCATCCGCCGGGGCCGATCGAGTGGTTCATGGGCGATTCGCGGGGGCGCTGGGAGGGCGACACGCTGGTCGTGGACGTGAGGCACTTCACCGACATGACGTGGTTCGACCGCGCCGGGAACTACCACAGCGCGGATCTCCACGTCGTGGAGCGGTACTCGCTCATGACGCCGGATCACATCCGGTACGAGGCGACGATCGAGGATCCGAACGTCTACTCGCGCCCGTGGAAGATCGGCCTGACCCTCTACCGGCGCAAGGAACCGAACGTCCGCGTCCTCGAGTACGAGTGCTACGCCTACGCCCAGGAGCAGGCGGTAAGGCGTGGAGAGCTCGGGCCTAAATAAGCTCCAAGCTCCAAGCTTGGATCTTGGAGCTTGGAACTTGATCCCGTTACCGCTGCCCGCCAGACGGCGGAGACGACGGATCTCCGGGGTTCTCGGACGCGCCCAGGAAGAAGTTGCGTCCGTCCGTGAAGGTCAGCGACTTGCCGCTCGCTCTCGGCGCGCCGCCCTTCGCGCGGTACCCTTCCACGACGACTTCGCTGCCGATCGGGAAGTCGGTCTTGCGCAGGCCCCGCCGCAGCAGCGTGGTGGGGGCGCCGGCTTCGATGCCCCAGTTCGTGACCTTGCCGTCGGGCCCCTTCACGTCGATGTAGATCCAGCCGTGCGGGTTGAACCACTCCATCCGGGTCAGCGTCCCACGCAGCGACACCGGCTGGTTCACGTCGAATTCGGCGGCAAAAGAATGATGAGCCTGTACCGGAAGCGCCGCGAGCAGGACTGCCCCGGCGAGCATCGAGAAGACGGATCTCGTTTTCATCGCCACACCTCCGCGGTGAGGCTCGAACCATAGCATCCCTCGATAGAGGCTGCAAGGGGCCTGCTGGCCGGTGTATGCTCCTCAGCGCTTTGCGGTGTTCCCGGGACATCTCTCTCTATTCACAGGAGATGACACCATGATGGTGGGCTCGAGACGGGCGTTCATCCTTGCCGCGGCGGTCGCGGCCACCTGCCTCCTGATCGAAATCGGCGTCGCGGCACAGGCGCGGCCGCCCCAGGCGTCGGCAGAAAAAGTACCGCTCACCGACGATGTCTTCAAGAGCATCGAAATCCTCAAGGGCATCCCGGTGGACACCTTCTTCGAGACGATGGGGATGTTCGCCTCGGCCATGGGGAACGACTGCACGTTCTGCCACGTGAAGGAGGCGTACTTCGACAAGACCGCGTTCGCCCAGGTCACGCCGAAGATGCTGCGCGCGCGCCAGATGCTCACGATGATGAAAGACCTCAACGAGAAGTACTTCGCCGGCAGGACACGAGTGACCTGCTTCACCTGTCACGGTGGCAGCAACGCCCCGAGAAGCGAGCCCGACCTGGCGCTTCAGTACGGCGAGGCGGTCGAAGATCCGAACGCGCGCGACTTCCCCGTGGATACGCGGGTCACGGGCGAGCAGGTCCTCGACAAGTACGTGCAGGCCCTCGGCGGCGCCGACCGCCTCTCGAAGTTGACGAGCTTTACCGGCCGCGGGATGTATTCAGGGTTCGACACGGCGCAGGAAAAGGTGCCGTTCGATTTGTTCGCCAAGGCGCCCAACCAGCAGACGATGGTCGTCCACCTGGCCACCGGCGCCAGCACGAGGACCTTCGACGGACGCAACGGCTGGTATGCGGGCCCCGACCAGCCGGTGCCGCTGTTGACGCTCACCGAGGGGAACCTGGATCGCGCGCGGCTCGAAGCGATCGTGGCGTTCCCGCAGGGCATCAAGACGGCGTTCCCGCGGTGGCGCGCCGGGCGGACGGCGATCGACGGCAACGAGGTGCGGATCGTCCAGGGGATGGGTGCCGCGCAGGCGCTCGCCAACTTCTACTTCGACGACGCCGGCCTGCTCGTCCGGATGGTGCGCTGGACGCGCACGCCCGTCGGCTTCATTCCGACGCAGGTGGACTACAGCGATTATCGCGACGTCGCCGGCGTCAAGTTCCCGTTCAAGCGAACGGTGACCCAGACGTACATGCAGATGACGATCGAGCTGAGCGAGGTGCAGCCGAACGTCACCATCCAGGCCGCGAGGTTCGCGCAGCCGGCGCCGGTCGCCCCCGTGACGAAGTAGATCACAGCGCGACATGGCGGCAGCACACATGCGTGCTGCCGCCGCGCAGGCGGACCTGAAGGTCCGCCTCTACGAACGTAGGGGCCGACCTTCAGGTCGGCCCCTAATTCCCGCCTTCACCACCGCCCGCTGCCATCCTGGTTGCGCGGCAGCGGACGCCACGAGCCCATCAGGTCCGTCTGCGCGAACGCGGGATACGACCAGCACGCGAGGAACAGCGACACCAGCACGCCCGCGCCCTTGCCCCGAGCGAGCGAAGCGAGTCGAGGAGGCCTGCCCCGAGCGAGCGAAGCGAGTCGAGGGGTCATCGCCTCTCCTGCAGCGAACGGCCGTCGCGGATGATCTCGACGGTCGCGCGAATCATCTTCCAGCCTTCGTCGAGCCGCTTGTTCATCTCGGCGCCGCTCGCGACCGTGATGCCGCACGCGATGTTGTGGCGCTTGCAGCCGGCGAGAATCGCCTGGCGCGCGGTTTCCACCTCCGGCGAGGTCGCGGGAACACCTATCGAGTGCCGCAGGTCGTTCGCGTTGCCGATGAACACCGCGCCGATGCCGGGCGTCGACAGGATGGCGTCGAGGTTCTTGACCCCTTCCGTCGACTCGATCATCGCGATGGCGAGGAGGTCGCCTTCGGGGTTGAGCGGCCAGAGGTCGGCGTGCCGCTCGTACTCCTCGGTGGTGAGACCCCAGATCCACGTGGCGAGCCCCGGCGCGGCGCCGCGCTTGCCGGCGGGCTCGAAGATCTTCGAGCCGCGGAGCTGCGGATAGCGCATGCTCTGCACCGCCGCCAGCGCCTGCGCGCGGGTGTCCACGCCGTTGAAGATGACGCCGTGGAGACCGAGGTCGAGCGCCTGCTTGACCACCCAGGCGCCCTCGTCTGCTTCGGGCGGGAAGCGCGCGAACAGGGCGACGTTCGGCGCGACGCTGCCCTTCTTGGCCGCGGCCGCCCTGTCGATCATCCCGATGTTGAACAGGTGCAGCCCCTGGAAGTCGAGCGGGGTGTGCTCCATGTCCACGTAGACGTAGTCGATCGGCGCCCGCGACAGCGTGCGCGCGTTCTCGAGCGACAGGTCGCCGGTGTTGACACCGACGAACGCCTTGCCCTGCGCGAGCTTCTCGATGACGGGGTTGAGATGGACGGGGCGTTGCTGCGCCGCGGGTCCCGATGACGTCAGAAGCGCGACACCGAGGAGTGCGGCAGCGGAGAGTACGAATCGGCGCATGAGACTCCTCAAGACTGGTTGTGGCGGCGGAGAGCCGACGCCTACAAACCGAAAATGACGATCTTCGCGCTCGACGCCGAGACGGGAAATACCTGTGACCGCGTCCCGGTGACGAACGCCACACACTGCCTGTTGTCGATCATGTAGGTGACCACGCCGCCGCCTGGCGCCCCGGGCAGATCTGCCCGCCAGAGGACGGCGCCCGTGGCGGCGTCGAACGCATACGCGTGCTTGTCCATGTCGCCGGCGAACACGACGTTTCCCTTGGTCGGCGTGATGCCCGAGAGCACCGGCGCACCGGCGCGAAACTTCCACTTCACCTGGCCGGTGTCCGCGTCGACCGCGGTGACCCAGCCCGCCCAGTTCAAATCGTGCTTGCCGAACTGCGCGGCGAGATCGGTGCCGGTCCACGTCTGGCCTGGTTTCCGGGCGAGTTGTGCGGGATCGATCGCCAGCGTCGTGCACCAGTCAGCGGTTCCGCCGTAGAACAGGTTCGTGTCCGGGCTGAAGGCAGGCCCGTTCCATTCGGTGCCGCCCGAGGAGCCCGGGCAGAAGCGGAGCGGCGTCGTCGACAGCGGCATCGTATCGTTCAGCCGCGTGGTGATCGGCGTGGCGTACAGCTTCTTGTTGCTCGCCAGGTCGTACACGTGGAGCAGACCGTCCTTCGGCGCGCCCGCGACGACGCGCTTGCCGGATTTCGTTGTCACGACGACGGGCGCAGCGCCGAGGTCCCAATCGTGGAAGTCGGCGGGCACCAGCGAGTAGTGATTGCGATAGACGCCCGTGCGCGCGTCAAGCACGAGGATCGAGTTCGTGTACAGGTTGTCGCCTGGCCGCACGTGCGTCGTGAAGTCCGGACCGGGATTTCCGACAGGCACGTACAGCAGGCCTCGATCCGGATCGATCGTGTAGCTGGTCCAGGTGCCGCCGCCCGTGACCGGCACGCCCTGAGCGTTCCCCCACGTAGCCCTGGCCTGCTTCTGCATGGTCTCGTTGCCGGGCTGCGGCGCATCGGTCGGCACCGTGTAGGTTTCCCAGGCCTGCTTCCCGGTGGCGGCATCGACCGCGTAGACGCGCCCGGTCACGCCGTAGCGTTCGCTGCCCGCGGTTCCGATGAAGACCATTCCATTCCACGCAATGGGCGCCGCAGGCATGCTCTCGCCCTTGTCCGGATCGGCGAGACGTGTCTTCCACACCCTGGTGCCCGTGACTGCGTCGTACGCGACCAGGTCGCCGTCGCCGGTCCCGCGGAACAGCCGCCCATCGAGGTACGCGGCGCCGCGGTTGACACGCAGGGCAGGGGATGCACCCTCTTCGCGCACCCGCCACTTCTGCTGGCAGGTCAGCGCGTCGATCGCGAGCGTCTCCCGGTCGGCCGTGACATACATCGTCCGCCCGATGACGAGCGGCCCCGCCTGAAAGCTGACGTCGACGTCGAGGTCGTAGACGCACAGCTGCTTCAAGCGGGAGACGTTGGATTTGTTGATTTGATCGAGCGGCGCGTAGCGCTCGGAGGTCAGCGTCCGGTTGTAACTTGGCCAATCGGTCCGCGTGTCTGCCGCATGGAGCGCCGCGACAGCCGTGCCCACGGCAACCGCAGCGACCAGTGTCGCAATCCGTGGCATTGCCACCTCGTTCTCAGGCGGACCTAAAGGTCCGCCTCTACGTCCGGTGAAGGTCCACCCCTACTGCCTAACTGCCCACTGCCAGCTGCCCACTGCCAGCTGCCCGCTGCTCAGAACACGAACCGCACCGCGATCTGCATCTCCCGGGCGTCGGTCGACGTCGCGAAAATCCGGCCCGCCGTCGGGATGCGCGCCCCGGTGTCGTCGAACAGCGCTTCGCCGTCGGGATCGTTGAACGGGAGATCGAAGTTCGCGCGATTGAGCAGGTTGAACACCTCGAGCCGCAGCTGCACGCTCCGCCGGCCCGACAGCGTCTGATTCTTCACAAGCGCCAGATCGATCGTCGCCAGCCCCGGGCCCTGCAGGCTGTTGCGCACCGCATTGCCGCGGAAGCCGAGGCCGGGGAAGACGAACGCGTCGGGGTTGAACCAGAGATCGGGCGTGCGGCCGCCGCTCGGCTCCGTCGACACGCCCGGCACGACGTTGGGACGGTTCACGTTGTCCGTGCTGCCGTCGCGATCGGAATCGCCCGGAATGACCGGCGAGAACGGCACGCCGCTCGCGAAGGTACCGATGGCGCTCACCTGCCATCCTTCGATCACCCGCGGTCCGGTGAACGGCAGCAGGTACGACGACTCGAGGACGACGTTGTGTCGCACGTCATAGTCCGAACGGCCCCAGTCGAGATCCAGATGGTACGGGTCGAAGGCGCGTGCCTGTCCGTTTCTGAATTCCTGTCGGCCGCCCGAGCCCGAGCGGTTGTCCATCGAGTGACCGAACGTGTACGACCCCTGGAATTGCAGGCCGCGGCTTTGCCGCTTCACCCAGGCGAGGCTCATGCCGTTGTACTGCGAGTGGAACCCCTGGAAGTTCATCCGCAGCGTCCCGAAGTTCGGGTTCCGCCGCACCGGGTTGGCGGGGAAGAACTCGCGCCCGTCGACGATCTGCGGGATCGCGAGGTTGACGTCGGCGGAGCCCATCAACTGCGTGCCGCGGGACCCCATGTACGCGACCGTCACCGCGCTGTCCCAAGGCAGCTGGCGCTGGACGTTGACGTTGTACTGCTGCATGTAGCTCGGGTCGAGGTCGTACTGAATCAGCTCGTTTTCCGGCACGCCGCCGGAGGCGAGCGATGCGAGCGTCACTGGCAGCGCCGGCCGCGTGATGACGGCGCGATCGACGAACGGAAGCGCGCGGAAGATCGGGCTGCGGTACTGATAGAAGAGCGGCTCCTCGTAGAAGATGCCGTAGCCGCCGCGCACCGCGGTCGTGCCGCGGCCGCCGACGTTCCACGCAAATCCAAGCCGCGGCGCGAACTGCGTTTTGGTTGGGTTGAGGAAGAGGGGATCGCCGACCGCCACCGCGGGATCCATGATGCGGCGCAGGTTCGACACCTTGCCGTCGCGCTCGTGCGGCGTCGTCACCATCTCGTAGCGCAGGCCCGCGTTGACCGTGACCTGATCCGACATCTTGATGTCGTCCTGCAGCCACGCGCCAATCAGGTTCTGCCGGTAGTGACGCTCGAAATCGGAGCCGGGCTTGGCAAGCTCGAACTGCTGGGTGACGCCGTTGAGGAAGTCCGAGACGCTGCGAAAGCGCAGGCGCCCGCGGCTCCGGCTGTCCGAGACGCCGTCATAGCGGAAGTTCTGCCAGTCGATGCCCGTCTTCATCGCGTGCCGCCCGCGGACGTAGAAGAGCTGATCGGTGAGCTGATACAGGTCCTGGCCAAACCTCTTCGGATTCGTGCGATCGGTGCCGATGTCGGTCAGGCCCGTGACGTTCAGCTCGCCGAATCCCTTGCCGGGCACGAAGGCGAGGTCCGTGCGCGGGTTGAGCGGGTTCACGTCTTCGAGCGGATGCGAGCGGTTGAACCCGCCGCGCAGCTCGTTGATCAGCGCCGAGGTGAACAACTGGCGCTGCTCGACCGTCAGCAGGTGCTTGGTGTTGGCAACCAGGTTCGGCCACTCCGGGAAGTTGACGGGCTCGTCCTGGATCGAGTCGTCATACAGGTAACGGCCGAAGATCGAGCTGTTCGCGGTGAACGTCTGATCCAGGCGAATCATCCCGAAGTCCTGGTTCGACTTCCGGTTCAGCACGCCCGTGTACTGGGCGAGTCCCGTTGGCGCTCCGGTCGCGGTGCGAATCAGCGGACCGTTGGCGACCGGGTAGAGCGAGATGTACGGCAGGATCGCCGCGGGAATGTTGATCGCCGCCACGCCGGGCAGGATGCCGCGCCGCGCGTTGTCGTCGAGGACCGTCGCCACCTGCGTGATCCCCTTGTGCTCGCGCAGCCCCTCGTAGCTGCCGAAGAAGAACGTCCTGTTCTTCGCCACCGGACCGCCGAACGATCCGCCGAACTGGTTGCGGCGGAAGTCCGGCTTCTCGTCGTCGAAGTAGTTCTTCCCGTCGAGGCGGTCGTCCCTGAAGAACTCGAACGCGGACCCGGCGAACTGGTTCGTGCCCGACTTGGTGACGACGTTGAACACGCCGCCGCCGGCGCGGCCGTACTCCGCGCTCATCGCGTTGGTGATGACGCGGAATTCCTTGATCGTCTCGACGCCGGTCATCACGCCGTTCGCGCTCGCGGGCGTGTTGTTCAGCGCGTCGTTGTAGGCGGTGCCGTCCAGCGTGAACATGTTCTGGCTGGGACGCGACCCCGCCACCGAGATCTTCGTGCCCTGGCCGACGTTCGAGCCCGCCACGCTCGAGCGGCTCATGACCACGCCCGGCTGGAGCAGCACGAGCTGCGTGACATCGCGCCCGTTGAGCGGCATCGACGCGAGCTGCTGCTCGGTGACGACGTTGGAGATCGTGCCCGTCGTCGTCTCGACGAGCGGCGCGGCGCCTTCGACGGTAATCGATTCGGAGACGTTGCCGAGCGAGAGCCGCGCGTCGACGACGGCCTGCTGGCCGACCGTGACGGTGATGCCCGATCGGACCATCGTCTGGAAGCCCGAGAGCTGCACGGTCACCTCGTAGCGGCCCGGCTGCAGCAGCGGCACGCGATAGCGCCCCGCCGAGTCGGAGACGATCGCGCGCGCCTGCGAGGTGTCCACGTTCTTGACCGATATGGTGACGCCCGGCAGCACGGCGCCGGACGCGTCGGTAATGGTGCCGAGGATGGTTCCCGTGGTGTCCTGCGCGGCGGCTGAGGCCGCGAAAAGAACGAGGATCAGGAACGCGAAACGACGTACGACTCGGATCATGGCCACCCCTCCGTTTGGCTTCGACTCGCCCCGGCTGCCCGTGGCGTTATATACCAGAAAAGCCTCTCCGCCATTCATCTGGGTTACACTGGCGCCCGACTGAGGGAGGTACGACATGTCACGACGTCGGTCCTTGCTGCTGGTCGCTGTAATAGGAAGTCTTCTTGTCGGTTACGCGGCGGTACGGATGGGCCCGCCGCTGGCCGGCGTCCCGACCGTCGTCCAGGCCGCCCCGCTGCCGGGGTTCGGCAGCCTGACGGGCACGGTCCAGTCCGCAACCCCGTTCAAGGCCGCGCAGGTGTTCATCCGCAACGTCGACAAGCGGGTGTTGTTCATGGTCTACACCAGCGGCGGCCAGTTCCGCGCGACGCCGCTCTTCCCCGGCAACTACGAGATCAGCGCCAGCGCGAACGCGCTGCGCTCGGACGTGCAGAAGCTGGTCGTCAAGGCCGGCGACAATCCGAAGATCTCGCTGTCGCTGAAGGACGCCACGGCGTCCTCGCAGCGCACCATCATCGGCGCGCTCGAGGGCGAGAACAGCGGCGACCGCACGGTGACGCAGGAAGCCAGCTACGACGAGATCTTTCCGCCCGGGCCGGGCCGCGAGATCGCGGAACGAACCTGCATGATCTGCCACGGCGAGAACTTCCTCTCCACCCAGCCGGCGACGGTCGGCACGTGGAACCTGCGGCTCGATCGCATGCAGGGGCGCAACCTGTTCGACAAGACGGCCGCATCGTACGCCGAAGGGCTCCTGTCGTTTCGCGCGTCGGCGCTGCGGTTCTCGCGCGAGGATCGCGAAACGCTGGTGCAGTATCTGGCCAAAAACCTCGGGCCCGACAAGCCACCGCGCGCGGTGCGCGTGGACAAGGAGATGCCCATCGACGAGGCGAAGGTGGGCAAGTCGATGTACATCGAGTACTACCTGACGCCTGACGGTCCGGGGCAGGGGATTCACGCGCCGGAATTCGCCAAGCTCAAAGGCGGCTTCACCGGCAGGCGCGCGGGCCAGGACGTACGGTTCGATGCGGACGGCAACGTGTGGCTGACCGATCGCGGCTATCCGCACCGGCTGGTCAAGCTCGATCCGCGGACGGGCGAGCAGAAGTCGTTCATGCTGCCGAATGGTTCGATCAACGGCATCCACGAGGTGAACATCGATCGCACCGGCATGATCTGGCTCGCCGAGCACGGAGGCCAGACGCCGTCGGCCGTGAAGCACCTGCTCAGCTTCAACCCGAAGACCGAGAAGTTCGAGGCCATGATCCCGCTCGATCCGGACAACGTGGTCCGCAACACGATCAAGTGGACACAGTCGATCGCCTTCGACTCGAAGGACAACATCTACGTCGGCTGGATCATGGGCGGCGCGCTCAGCAAGTACGACCGGGCGACGAAGAAGGTGACCGTGTTCCCCGTGCCGACGCACAACGCCATCGTCTACGGCGTCATCGCGGACAAGAACGACAACATCTGGATGGCGCTGTGGGATTCGGGGAACATCGCGAAGTTCGA
>DASQAX010000471.1:0-8377 GCA_035635535.1 Vicinamibacterales bacterium
CGCGCCTGTTGAACCCCTCCGTGCTGTTGGACGCGGTCGGTCCCTCGTTCCACGTCACCTTCAGCTTCGCGCGCGCCTGCTGGGCGTGCCACCACGTGTCGGCGACGATCGCCACGCCGCCGTGGAGGCTCACGCCGACGCAGCAGGCGGGATACGTGTACATGAGATCGGGTCCGCCGGGGACGACGAACGCATTTCGCACGCCGGGGAGCTTCTTGATCTCGTCGACGTTCGCGGTCGCGACCTTGCCGCCGTACACCGGGCATTTCTCGTAGGCCGCGTACAGCATGCCGGGAAGCTTGACGTCGATCGCGTAGAGCGGCTCGCCGCGGACGATCTTCGGCACGTCCTGGTTGCGCGCGGACGAGCCGATCACCTTGTAGTCCTTCGGGTCCTTGACCTTGACGGTCTTGAGATCGGGCGCCGGCAGCGCGGCGGCCTGCGCCGCAAGCTCGCCGTAGCCGAGCGACCGATTCGACGCCGCGTGCCTCACGCGGCCCGACGCGGTCGAGCACTCGCCGGGCTGCACGCCCCACGCCTGCGCAGCGGCGGCGACGAGCATCTGGCGCGCGGCGGCGCCGCACTGGCGCAATGGTTCCCAGTTGATCGGCGTCGCGGTGCTGCCGCCGGTGCGCTGAATGCCGAAGCTCTGCTCGTCGAGCGGCGCGTTCTCGATCGTGACCGCCTTCCAATCGACGTCGAGCTCGTCCGCGATGATCATCGGGAGGTGGATCTTCGCGCCCTGGCCACCCTCTGGATTCTTGCTGAGGATCGTGACCCTGCCGTCCGGACCGATCTTCAGGAACGCCCACGGCTTGTAACTGGCGCCGCCGGCCGGCGCTCGGCTGCCTTCCTGGCCGAGCACGTCGGCGGGGTCGAGGTAGATGGCGATCATCATGCCGCCGCCGGCAAGAGTGGTGACGCGGAGGAAGTCGCGGCGCTTCATCGAATCACCTCCGCCGTCGTCGCCGTCGCAGTGGCGTTGCCGGCCGCACGGTGAACGGCTTCGCGGATCCGCGTGTAGGTCGCGCATCGACAGAGGTTGCCGCTCATCGCGACGTCGATGTCGGCGTCGGTCGGCCGCGGGTTGCGGCGCAGCAGCGCGGCGGCGGACATGATCTGCCCCGCCTGGCAGTAGCCGCACTGCGGCACGTCGAGCTCCTCCCACGCGCGCTGCAGCGGATGCGAGCCGTCGGGCGAGAGACCCTCGAGCGTCGTGATCGCGCCTCCGGCCGCCGCCGAGACCGTCGTCTGGCACGAGCGGACGGCGTTGCCGCGCAGGTGCACGGTGCAGGCGCCGCACTGGCCGAGACCGCAGCCGAACTTGGTGGCGCGCAGGTCGAGCACGTCGCGCAGCACCCAGAGCAGCGGCATGTCGGCGGGGACGTCGACCGTCACCGCCTTTCCGTTGACGTTGAGCGTGAAAGGCATGGCTGGATCCTACGGCAACCGTTCGCGTTCGGCCCTCAGAAAAAAGGCCCCTTCGCTGACGACGGGGTCGCCGGGCTCGAGGCCGCTGGAAATGGCGACGTCGTTGCCCATGGCGTCACCAATCGTCACGGCGCGCTGCTCGAAACGGCCGGGCCCGGTCGAGACATACACCACCGACTGGGCGCCCACGGTCTGCACGGCCCCCTTCGGCACCATCACGACCGGACGAGGCGACCGCGCGCCGATGCTGACGTCGACGAACATCCCGAACCGGAGGCGGCTGCCGCTGTTGGGCAGCTCGGCGCGGAGCTTGGCCGTTCGCGTCTCCGGCTGCACCTGCGGGTCGATGTAGTCCACGCGCCCGCGCAGATCGATGCCCGGATAGGCCGGCGTCGTGATCGAGACGGGACTGCCGACGCCGACGCCCGCGAAGTCGCGCTCGTAGAGATCGGCGATGACCCACACCGTGGACAGGTCCGTCACCGTGAACAGCGCGGTGGCGAGATCGATGTTGAGCCCCGGGTTGGCGTTCCGCTTCGTGACGATCCCGGCGATGGGCGACTTGACGTCGAACGTCGTCACGACGTCGGCGGGGGAGGCGAGCCGCTGCGTCTTCTCTTCGGGAATGCCGAGCAGCACGAGCCGCGCGCGCGCCGTCTCCACCTTCGCGTCCATCTCCGACTTCTCCGCCTCGAGCCGTTCGAGCTCCTGGCGGCTCGCGGCGCCAATCGCGTACAGGCGCTGCGTCCGTGCCTGCGCCTGGTCGTGCGCGAGGTGCTCTGCGCGCGCCGCGATGAAGGTGGTCTGCGCGTCCGCGAGCTCGGGGCTGTAGACGGTCGCAAGCACTTCGTTGAGCATCACGCGCTGCCCGAGCTCCGCGCGGACCTGCGTCACGCGGCCGGAGACGAGCGAGGTGACGTCGATGTTCTTGTAGGCGTTCGGCTGGACGACGCCGGGCAGGTGGAGGCTGGTCGCCGCCGTGCCTTTCGTGGCCGCCACGGTCTTGATGCCGGCGCGCGCGATCATGTCGGGACCGAGGGTAATCTCGGGGGATCGGGGATCGGGGATCGGGGATCGGCTGTGCGGGGTCTCGGGATTCGAGGTTCCCTCGCCTCCGGCGTTCGTTGACACATGTCCGGTGTCTTTCTGATCCCTGATCCCCGATCCCTGATCCCTGCCCGGATCCCCGTCTCGCGAGCACCCGGCCGCGCCCCCGATTGCCACGGCGACGATCACCGCGAGCGCAGCTCTCACCGGCTCTCCCCTCGCGCGCGGCGGAGCGCGACCCGCGCGTCGTAGGCGCGCGCCAGCATCGAGGTGTACGCCGCCTCGACATCCAGGTACCGGCGCTGTTCGGCGAGCAGGTCCGACAGCGGCGTCCGCCCGAGGTCGTACGCCTCGAGCTGCACGTCCACGTTCTGGCGCGCGAGGTCGCGAAGGCTGGTCGCGTAGATATCGACCGCGCGCTGCGCTTCGCGATCGCGCACGACCGCCGCGTCGATCTCGGCCTGCGCGGCGAGCTGGCGCGCGGCCAGCATCTCCTGCTCGCCGCTCCGCTCCGCTTCGGCTGCGGCCACCGCCCCCTGGTTGCGATTGCGGAATGGCAGCATCAGGCTGGCGCCAATCTCCACGCTGTGAAAGTTTCCCGCCACGGGAACGAGACGGCCGGCGCTGTCGAAGCCCCGTTGGTCGAAGCCGTAGCCCTCGCGGCCGTAGTTGGCCACGAGCGACAGGTCGGCGCGTCCCTCGCGCCGGGCCTGCTCGATTTTCGCATCGGCCAGCGCGACGCGCGCCGTCGCTTCGCGGATATCGGGACGCGCGGCGATCGATGTGGGGGGTGGGGTTTGTGAGGCGGGCAGGGCGGCTTCGGCCGACGCCGGATCGACGCGTACGAGCGCTTCGAGCGACTCGCGAAGCGTCAGCGGCTCGTTCGCGCGCAGTCCCACCAGCGCCCTCAGTTCGATTGCCGCCGCGTCGGCCTCCGCCTGCGCCAGCGTCAGCTCCGCTTCGATGCGTCCCGCCTCGACCGCCGCGATGTTGGCGTCGAGCTTCGGGATCTCGCCCTCGGTGACGCGCGAGTCGAGCAGCTCGCGCATCCGGCGCGCCGCCGTCAACGCTTCGTTCATGATCTCCACGCTGCGTCGCGACGCGAGCAACCGGCCCGCCTCCGCGCGCACCGACGCCGCCAGCAGCCGCTCGCGATCCTGCACCGACAGCGTCGTCGCTTCCACCGCATGCTGCGCGGTGCTGATGCGCGCCGGCCGGCGGAACAGGTCGAGCGGCCATTCGACCTCGACGAGCGTCTGGTGCTGCTCGCCGGTCATCAGCATGCGGCTGGCCGACAACGTCGGGTTCGGCCTCAGGCCCGCCTGCGTCAGCTGGCCGCCCGCCGCCGCGATCGCCGCCCGCGCCGCGCGGATGTCCGGCGATCGGTCCAGCGCCGTCGCGACCAGTTGATCGATCGTGCCCTCCTGCGCGAAGCTCTTCGTCGCACAACTTCCACTGATGACGAGCCACAGAGACACAGAGACACGGAGTCGTATTTTTTTCTTTTTCTGTCTCTGCGCCTCTGTCTCTCGGTGGCTTGTAACGTCCGCCGCTGGCGTCGCCGCCGTGCCCGCGTCTGCGACGCCCGTAGCCCGTAGCCTGCAGCCCGAAGCCCGTTTCATTGCACGCTCCCCTTGAACGCGGCCGAGCCGCGGCCGGCAGGTCCGTCCCACTCGAGCGTCATGTCCCACGACCCGGACATGGCGAATTCGCCCTTCGCCTGGTAGACGCCCGGCCGTTCGCCCGGCGTGACCGTCGTGGTGCCGGTCATCGCCATCCCCGGCATCATCATCGCCGCATTCAGCCGCACGTCGCCGACGTTGACGCGGGCATTGGTACGCGCCGATCGGAACTCGATGCGGAAGTCGTTCGCGCCCTGCCGCAACTCCCCGGCCGGGTTCGAGAGCGTGATCGCGAGGTCGCCCGATCTGACCATCTGCAGCACGGCGCCGCTCGTCGCCTCGTCCTGCGGCGCCGCCGACATCCGGTCGCGCATCCACCACGCGCCGGCCGCCACCGCGATCAGCAGCACGATGGCCGCGGGCGCCCAGCGCGGCACCCTGACCGACGGAACGACCTCGGACCGCTCCGGCCGCAGCCGGTATTCCTGGATCCAGTAGAAGAAGACCGGGGTGACGACCAGCACGTAGATCAGCGACGACACCATGCCGCCGAGCACGGGCGTCGCCAGCGGCTTCATCACATCGGCGCCAACGCGGTTGCTCCACATGATCGGCAGGAGGCCGGCGACCACCGTCGAGACGGTCATGATCTTCGGCCGCAATCGCAGAAGCGCGCCTTCGACGATGGCATCGTAGAGATCCTTTTGGGTCAGGCGGGGCGCGGCGGGTCGGCCGTCGTCGGCGGGTCCGCCGTCGGTGCCTTCGCGGACTCCGGCGGAACCCGCCCCACGTACGGCCACGGGACCCGCCCCACGTACGGCTAGCTTGCGGTCGAGCGCTTCCTGCAGATAGATCACCATCACGACGCCGGTCTGCACGGCGGTGCCGAACAGCGCGATGAAGCCGACCCACACCGCGACGGAGAAGTTGTAGCCGAGCAGCCAGAGCAGGTACACGCCGCCGGTCAGCGCGAACGGGACCGTCAACAGCACGTGCGCGGCTTCGAGCGCCGAGTGATAGGTGAAGTAGAGCAGCAGGAAGATGACGACGATGGCGATCGGCACGACGATCTGCAGCCGCTGCCGCGCGCTCACCTGGTTCTCGTAGCGGCCGCTCCACCCGATGAAGTAGCCGGGTGGCAGCGTAACCCCCGACGCGACCGCCGCCTTCGCGTCGTTGACGAACCCGCCGAGGTCGCGCCCCCGGACGTTCATCAGCACCGTCGCCAGCAGCAGCCCGTTCTCGGAATTGATCATCGCCGGGCCTCGCGCCTGCTCGATGTCGGCCACCTGCGCGAGCGGCAGCTGCTGTCCGGACGGCGTCGCCACCAGCACGTTGCCGAGCGCCTGGGGATCCTCGCGGAACTCGCTGGCGTAGCGCACACGCACCGGAAACCGTTGACGTCCTTCGAGGGTGAGCGTGAGGTTCCGCTCGCCGATCGCGGTGCGGATGACGTCCTGCACCGCCGCGACGGTGAGGCCGAAGCGCGCCGCGCGCTCGCGATCGACGCGGACGTTCAGGTACTGCGAGCTGGTCAGCGGCTCGGGGTAGACGTTCGCCGCGCCCGGCACGGTGCGGACCACGTCGGCAACCTGCCGCGCCGTCTGCTCGAGCACGGGCAGCTGGGCGCCGTAGATCTTCACGCCGACCTCCGACCGGATGCCCGTCGTCAGCATGTCGATCCGGTTGATGATCGGCATCGTCCAGATGTTGGTGACGCCCGGAAGCTCGGTGGCCGCGCCCAGCTCGGTGCGGAGCCGTTCGAGCGTCATGCCGGCACGCCACTGCTCGCGCGGCTTCAGGTGGACGATCGTCTCCGTCATGTTGAGCGGGGAGGGGTCCGTTGACGTGTCCGCACGGCCGACCTTCGCGACCACGTACTCGACCTCCGGAACGCTCATCAGCGCCGCGTTCTGACGCTTCGCGATGTCGGTGTTCTGATCGAGCGAGATGCTCGGGTCGGTCACGGGCATGAAGAGCAGGTCGCCCTCGTTCAGCGGCGGCATGAACTCGCTGCCAATCCGGCTGCCGACCACCACGGCGCCGGCCAGCACCGCCGTCGCCGCCAGCAGCGTGACCACGCGGTGCGTGAGCGCCCACTCGAGCGACGGCCGGTACACCGCCCGCAGCATCCGCATCACCGGGTTGGCTCCCTCGTCGTGCAGCTTGCCTTTCAGGAGCAGCGTGCACAGCACCGGGACCAGCGTGATGGCAATGATCGTCGCCGCAAGGACTGCGAAGGTCTTCGTGAACGCCAGCGGGTGGAACAGCTTGCCTTCCTGGCCCGTCAGCGCGAACACGGGAATGAACGCGAGGACGATGATGGCCATCGAGAAGAAGACCGGCCGTCCCACGAGCCGGGCGGAGTCGAGGACCGCCGCCCGCACGGCGGCGCGGTCGCGCGTGTCGATCCCCCGGCTTTCGACGTACCTGAACGCGTTCTCGGTGACGACGATGCCGGCGTCCACGAGCACGCCAATCGCGATGGCGATGCCGGCGAGGCTCATGATGTTCGACGAGATGCCCGCGTAGTACATCGCGAGGAACGACAGCAGCACGGCCAGCGGCAGCGGCAGCGTCACGATCAGGACCGAGCGGAAGTGCATCAGGAACAGGATGTGCGCCAGCGTGACGAGCGCGACCTCTTCGACGAGCGCGCGCCGCAGCGTATCCACCGACTGCGAGATGAGCGTCGAGCGATCGTAGAAGGGGACGATCGTCACGCCCGGCGGCAGCCCCGGCGCAATCTGGCCGATCCGCTCCTTGACCGCGTCGATGACCTGCTGCGCGTTCGAGCCGCTCCGCATGACGATGACGCCGCCGACCGCCTCGTCGCGCCCCTTGACGAGCGACGCCACGCGGAACGCGTCGCCGACGTGCACCTGGGCGACCTGCCGCACGTAGACGGGGACGCCGCCCGGCGCGGCGACGACGATGTTCTCGAGGTCGGCGATCGATTCGACGAGGCCGACCCCGCGCACGATCGACCAGGTGCCGTTGGCTTCGAGCACGTTGCCGCCGACGTTCTCGTTGCTGTTGCGAACGGCCTCGACGACGCTGCCGAGCGACAGGTTGTAGGCGCGCAGCCGGTTCGGGTCGATGTCGATCTGGTACTGCTGGACGTGGCCGCCGACCGAGGCGACTTCGGCGACGCCCGGCACCGCGTTCAGCTGGTAGCGGATGAACCAGTCCTGCAGCGTGCGCAGGTCGCGGAGCGAATGGCGTTCGCTGTCGACCGTGTACCAGAGCACGTGCCCGACGCCGGTCGCGTCGGGCCCGAGCGTCGGCACGGCGCCATCGGGCATCTGCGTCGCGACCAGGCTGAGGCGCTCGAGGACGCGGCTCCGGGCGAAGTACTGATCGACGTTGTCCTCGAAGACGACGTAGATCATCGAGAAGCCGAACGCCGACTGCGAGCGCACGACGCGGACGCCGGCCAGGCCGCGCAGGTTGACGGTCAGCGGATAGCTGACCTGGTCCTCCACCTCCTGCGCGCTGTGGCCGGTCCAGTCGGTAAAGACGATGACCTGGTTGTCGGAGAGGTCGGGAATGGCGTCGATGGGCGTCGCGGTCGCCGCCCACCACCCCCAGCCGCCCAGCACCACCGCGAGCCCGATGACGAGCGCGCGGTGCCGCAGCGACAGTTCGACAATCCGATTCACCATGGATTCAACGAGATAAGCGATTTTCGCAGAATTTGATGGTATCGTGACGGCTCCGCCAGGTGCAGATGAAACGGAGAACGAGGAGCGTGCTGGTGGCCGCGGCGCTGGCCGCAACCGCCATACCCGCGTGGGCACACCACGCGGCACAGACGATGTTCGACGTCACCAGGCGCGTCACGGTGACGGGCTCGGTCACGCGGGTGGAGTCCGTAAACCCGCACCCGTACGTGGACATCGACGCGAAAGGTGCCAACGGCTCGGTCCAGCACTGGCTGATCGAGCTCGCATCCCCGGCCGTTCTCCGCCAGGCGGGCTTGAGCCTTGGCGCGCTCAAGGTCGGCGACCTCGTCACGATAGAAGGGAGCCCCGCGAAGGACGGATCGCCGGTCGCCTTCGCGTACTCGATCCGCGCCGGCGGCCAGTTGTTCGACCTCTCCAAGAGCTCCACGCGCACGCGATGAGCACGGGCGGCGTCGCAGGCGTCGCCGTCGAGCCGGCACGCCGCACGGTGCTCGACATGGACCGCTATCAGTGGATGGTCCTGTTCGCGGCATGGCTCGGGTGGGGCTTCGACATCTTCGACAGCCTGCTCTTCAACTTCGTCGCGCCGAC
>DASQAX010000472.1:0-2058 GCA_035635535.1 Vicinamibacterales bacterium
CGTTCACCGTCTACCGCGCGCTGCGGCACGTGAACCCGTCGCCCTACATGTATTTCATCCGGATGGGCGATCGGTCGATCGTCGGCTCGTCGCCGGAAATGCTCGTGCGCGTCGAAGGACGGCGCGTCGAGACGCATCCGATCGCGGGCACGCGGCCGCGCGGCCGGAACGAGGAGGAGGATCAGCGCCTGGCCGAAGAGCTGAAGCGCAACGAGAAGGAGCGCGCCGAGCACGTGATGCTCGTGGACCTCGGGCGCAACGACATCGGGCGCGTGGCAGCGTACGGCACGGTGAAGGTGCCCACCTACATGACGCTCGAGCGCTACTCGCACGTCATGCACCTGGTCTCCATCGTCGAAGGCAAGCTGGCGGACGAACACGACAGGCTCGACGCGCTGGTCGCCTGTTTCCCGGCGGGAACCGTCTCGGGCGCGCCGAAGGTGCGCGCGATGGAGATCATCTCCGAGCTGGAGAACCGGCGGCGCGGCGTCTACGCGGGGGCCGTCGGGTATCTCGATTTCGCGGGGAACCTCGATTTCTGCATCACGATTCGAACGGTGCTGATCGAGCACGGGCACGCCTACGTCCAGGCGGGCGCGGGGATTGTCGCCGACTCGAACCCGGCGGCGGAGTACGAGGAGACGCGCGACAAGGCGCGAGCCGTGATTCGTGCGCTCGAACTGGCGCAGGCAGGCCTGTAATGGTCCTCGTGATCGACAACTACGACTCGTTCACCTACAACCTCGTGCAGTACCTGGGCGAGCTGGGGGCGGTCATCCGCGTGCGCCGCAACGACCAGGTGACGCTCGACGAGATTGCCGCCATGGCGCCGGAGCAGATCGTCATCTCGCCCGGGCCGGGGCGGCCGGAAGACGCCGGCGTGTCGGTCGACGTGATCCGGCGCTTCGGGCCGACGACGCCGATTCTCGGCGTGTGCCTCGGCCACCAGGCGATTGGCGTCGTCTACGGCGGCATCGTCTGCCGCGCGCAGGTGCCGATGCACGGCAAGACGTCGACGGTGGTGCACGACGGCAAAGGGGTGTTCGCGGGACTCGCGGCGCCGTTCCAGGCCGGCCGCTATCACTCGCTGGTGATCTCGAACGACAGGGTGCCCGGCGAGCTCGAGGTTGCGGCGCGCACCCGGGAAGACAACACGATCATGGCCGTCCGCCACCGCGCGTACCCGGTTCACGGCGTGCAGTTTCACCCGGAGTCCGTGCTGACCGAAGAGGGCCGGCGGATCCTGCGCAACTTCATCGAGATGTGATGTTCACGCAGCTGCTCGAGAAGGTCGTGCGCCACGAGGACCTCACCGCCGACGAGGCGGCCGCGGCGATGCGCGAGGTCATGGAAGGCCGCGCGAATCCGGCGGCGCTCGGGGCGTTGCTGTCGGCGCTCGTCATGAAGGGGGAGCGGCCCTCCGAGATCGTCGGCTTCGCGCGGACGATGCGCGAGCACGCGGTCGCGGTGCAGGCGCCGGCCGGCGAGGTGTTCGATACGTGCGGCACCGGCGGCGATCGGTCGGGGACGTTCAACATCTCGTCGGCGGCCGCCATCGTCGTCGCGGCATGCGGCGTGGCGGTCGCCAAGCACGGCAACAGGTCGGTGTCGAGCCAGTGTGGCTCCGCCGACGTGTTCGAGGCGCTCGGCGTCAACGTGGCCGCCTCGCCCGCCACCGTGGAGCGGGCGCTGCGAGAGACGGGGATCGCGTTCTTCTTCGCCCGCACCTTCCATCCGTCGATGCGGCATGCGGCCCAGGTGCGAAGCGACCTCGGCATTCGCACGGCGTTCAACCTGCTCGGCCCGCTGACCAACCCGGCGGGGGCGACGCGGCAGCTCGTCGGCGTGCCGCGCCCCGAGCTGACCGAGCTGCTCGCGCGCGCCCTGATGCTGCTTGGTTCGAAGCGCGCGTGGGTGGTCCACGGCGCGGACGGCATCGACGAGGTGTCGACGACCGGCTACACGAAGGTATCCGAGTGCCGCGACGAGGCCGTCAACACGTTCTACGTGCATCCCTCCGATTTCGGCATCGCGAAGGGCGATCCCGCCGCGTTGAAG
>DASQAX010000473.1:0-14242 GCA_035635535.1 Vicinamibacterales bacterium
TGAACGCCGTGCGCAACCTGCGGCCGCTCGCATCGGCGACTGACGAGGAGGGTCGCGACCTGCTGCCCGACCTCGCCGCGCTCGATCGGCGATTCGCGGGCGGTTTTCCGCTCGAAGCGGTCAGGGGCTACGCGAAACCACACCGCATCACGCTGCGGCTGCCGCCCAGGATTCAGGCCGGGATCGGGGATCCGGGATCCGGGATCCGGGGCGCGCGAACGGTCCTCCTCCTGACCGGGTGGACCGATTACGCGTTCTCGACGGACAACGTCGCGGCGACGCAGTCCGCGCTCGCGCTCACGCCGCCAACGCTCGAGGCGCAGGATGTGGACGGCACCTGGCGGACCGTCAACGCCGATGTCGGCATCCCGGTCGGCCGGCCGCAGACGCTCGTGCTCGACGTCACCGGTTACGCGAGGCGGCCGCTGCGTCTCGTCACGTCGATGCGCGTCTACTGGGATCGAATCGCGGTGGCCGACCTCGACGAGGTACAGCCTCGCCCGGTGGTGCTCGCTCCACGACAGGTGGAGCTCCGGTGGCGCGGCTTCTCCGCGGAAGTCTCACCCGATGGACGCGAGCCGTACGGCTACGATTACGCGCGCGTGAGCGCGGACAGTCCCTGGAAGCTGATGCCGGGACGCTACACCCGGGAGGGCGACGTGCGCGCCCTGCTGGAGGCGGTGGACGATCGGTTCGTGATCTCGCGGCCCGGCGACGAGATCGGCCTGTCGTTCGATCCGTCCGCGCTGCCGCCGCTCGCGGCCGGGATGCGCCGGACGTTTTTCCTCTACGCGTCGGGCTACAGCAAGGAGATGGACCTCCACTCCGCGAGCCCCGATGCCGTCGCCCCGATTCCCTTCCGCGCGATGCCGCACTACCCGTATGCCTGGCCCGTCCGGTACCCGCACGACGCCGACCTCGATCGGCTTCACACGCGGCTGGTCCGGCGGGCGCTTCCGGCGCTGTTGACGCGCCCCACGGAGCGTTGATGTCTCACATCCGGTACACCGCCGCCGCCTGCCAGACCGACCTGCCGAACCCGATCGATCGACTGCAGATGCGCGGGAACACCGACCGCATGGTGTCGATGATCGATTCGGCCGTCGCGGGCAGCGCGCCGTTCCTGCCCGTGCGCCTCGTCGTGTTCCCCGAGTTCGCGCACGCGGCGCCCGTCTTCGCGTCGGTCTCCGAACTGCTCGACAGGCTTGCCATCCCGATTCCGAACGAACACACGGAGCGGTTGATCCAGAAGGCGCGCGAGCACGGCATCTACATCCAGAGCGGCTCGATGCTCGAGGCCGATCCGAAGTGGCCGGGCCGTCTCTTCAACACGACGTGCCTCGTCGGTCCCGACGGCATCCTCTGCAAGTACCGGAAGGTGAACACGTGGATTCCGTACGAGGTCCACACGAGCCCGCACGACATCGAGGGCTACGACGAGCCGCTCTTTCCGGTCGCCGAGACGCCGATCGGGACGCTCGGCTGCGCCATCTGCTACGACTGGCTGTTTCCCGAGGCGCTGCGCCAGCTGGCCGCCAACGGCGCCGAGGTCCTGATCCGCGTTTCCGCGTACATGGATCCCTGGGGCGCCACCGAGCCGATGAACTGGTGGACCATCGTCAACCGCTGCCGCGCGCTCGAGAACATGGCGTACGTGGTCGCCGCGAACCAGGGCGCGAGCCTGCGCCACTACCCGCCGTATTCATGGCCGGGCGGCAGCCAGATCGTGGACTTCGACGGCCGCGTGCTCGCCGACGCCTCGCCGGGGCCGGGCGAACGGATCGTGACCGCGGCGATCGACATCTCGGCGCTGCGGCACGAGCGGGCGTCGCGCATCGGTCACCACATGCTCGCGCATCTTCGGACCGACGCCTATCCGGTCTACCAGGAACGCGCCTATCCGCCGCCCGATCGCGCGGCGGCGCTGTCGTACGACGAGAACGTGCGGCTGATCGCGAAGGCGAAAGAAGAAAGTGCGGCGCGGGCTACGAGAAGCCGATCCACCGGCCGCCCCATCCAACCGTTGACCACAGCAGGATTGAAATAGCGCCGACGGTCCGCAGGACCGCCGGGCTGAAGCGCGCGGCGTCGGCACGCGTGACGCGCCGCCGCACCGTGAACGTGAAGATGATGGCGAGCGCCAGCGCGGTCATCTTCGTCCAGAACGCGAAGCTGTAATAGCACTTGATCGCTTCGGACATGAAGAGCGGGACGCCGGACGCGATCATGAAGAGAAGGGCGCCGATCAGAAACGGCTGCGCGTCGTGCGCCAGCTCCGCGACGGGCTGGCGCTTGAGCCCGATGCCGAGCAGCCGGAAGTCGACGAGCAGCACGGCTCCGCCGATCACCGCGAGCGCGACCAGGTGAAATGCCTCGACGAACGGAAACAACCACGTCGAGTTCCGGATGGCCTCGCCGATGGGCCCGCTCTCAATGGCCTGAAAGTATGGCAGCAGCATCCGACGTCTCCTGGCTGCGGTCGCAGCCGGCGATCGTGTCCATGAACGCCGATTTCTGCGGGCTCTCGCAGTCGAACCAGTTGTAGGCAATCATCCGGCCCGAGAAGACGATCGCCGCCCAGAGCGCGAGCGAGAACGCGCCGGCCAGCCGCGCCTGCCGGGGGGTGATGGGAGTCGTATCCCAATCCGCCAGCCGCCGGTACGTCGGTCCCGAGTGGAACAGCCACGCGTTCAGCCCCGCCAGCAGCAGAAACACGGCCTTCGCGCGGAAGAACACGTTGTGATAGGTCCTGAGCGGAATCGCGTAGAACAGCAGCACGCCGCTGATGACCATCACCACGAATGCGGCCTTGGTCCACGGCAGCAGGCGCGTGGTGATCTGCGACACCGGAACCCGCTTCAGCGTCACCCCGAGCAGGCGCAGGTCGAGCAGCACGGCGAAGCCGACGAAGACGCACAGCGTCCAGACGTGGATGGACTCGATGATCGAGTACGCATACCGCGACTCGTGCAGCCCGACGCTCCACTCCGTGTCCGCCATCCATTGCATCAGGTTATGCAGCGACATCGGGCCCCTTCGTCAGCGGACGGCGACGGTCGCCCGCTGGCAGGTGCCGGGCCAACCCTGGCGGCACGCTTCCGCGTAGAGCGATTGCGGCGACCGGCCGGCCACGGGCCCCTTGCTTCCGCGCACCAGAACGGGCAAGTCGTCGAGCGTCGGCCCCGTCGTGACGAGCCTCACCTCCCCTTGCCGCACGCGTGACGCATTCAGGCAGGCGGCTGCAAAGCCGACGTCGCAGCCTCGCGTGAACGACGACGTGGCGCCGGGCCCGTCGACGTCGCGCTCGCCCTGCAGCAGGCCGTACTCGTTGCACGCCCATCCCGACCCCTGATCGCACAATTCACCCTCGCGCTGCGCCAGGTACGCGCAGGCCCACGGCCGCTCGGCCTGGCAGGCGTTCTGCCAGAACGGCAGCCACTGTCCGGGATGGCGATCGCCGACGCCGTTGGCAAGCGCGATCGCCGAGAACGCGATCACCCAGACGCCAATGTAGGCGAGGTGCCGCCGCTGCCCCGTCAAAGACGCGCCAAGCCTCGCGGGGCTCAGGTGCTGCAGCCACCGTGACTGCGCGGCCCGGTCGATCAGCTTGATCGACAGGTTCAGCACCGGCACCTGCAGCAGCTTGTCGTAAAACGTCGGCAGGCCCGCGCGGCCGAGGATGACATAGAGCGCCATCGTGCTCAGGCCGTACAGCGCGCCGAAGATGATGCGCCCCAGTTCGGTTCGCGGAGACGTCGAGGGATCCGTGAAGAGCAGGTGCATCCCGAGGAACACGGCGATCGGAATGTAGGAATCGTAGAAGAAATAGACGCCGGTGGCGGCGTAGTACGCGAGGCCCGCGAGGTACGTTGTCACGACCGCCGACATCGTCATCGACGTCACGCCGAAGAAAAACTGCCCGGGCAGTCCGATCAGAAAGAGCATCACGTAGATGTTGGGCGGATAGAACTGCGTGGTCGCAATCTGCCTGCCCCATGTCATGTCGCTCGTTCCCGTCGCCAGCAGCAGCGCCGCCGCGGCCGCCAGCGGGAACGACGATGGGTTGAAGATGTGCGCGCGCCTGCCGTTCTTCTCCCAGGTGATCAGCTCCTTGGCCGCAAAGCCGACCGCCACCATCGCGAACTGGAGAAACAGCCAGTCGTCGCGGAACCAGAGGAAGAGGTTGATGCTGAAGATGACCGGGAACGGACCGAATCCAAGCGTGTACTGGTCGCGCCGCGACCACGCGAGGAGCATGTCGAACGCGTAGGCGAACAGCAGTTGCGCGACGATCAGATACGCATGGTCGTAGACCGGCTTCCAGTGCCAGCCCCAATAGAGCAGGACCGATCCCTGGGCGCACGCCTGCAGGTAGTGCTGCTTGCGGAGGACGACGTCGAGGGAGAGGCGGTGGCGCCGGGCTCGCGTGGCCAGCAGGATCAGGTGCCAGACGAGCAGGACGGCGCACGCGGCGGCGAACGACCACAACGCCCGCGGCTGCTGGTGCACCCGCGGCAGCAGGACGAGCGCGGCGAGCGCGCCGGTGAACGCGAGAGGAAGCACGCTCACCGGCGGCCGCATGATCGTCTCCGCGTCCCTAGTTGCTCTTCGGCGTCGTCGGGACCTTCAACTCGTCCGGCGCGCCGGTCCCCGAGGAACCGAGGAACAGAACGCGGCCGTCGGGCAGCGTGAGGTTGCGCCCATTGGCCCGGTGCGAGCCGTCCTTCGACCGGTACCCGTCGATGACGATGACGGTCCCGGGAAGCAGCGCCTCCTTGGTGAACCCGCGGCGGAACAGCACGTTCGGCGTGCCGGCCTCGATGGCCCAGGCTTCCTTGGTGGCACCGGGCTGCTCGACGTCGACGTGGATCCAGACGTGCGGGTTGGTCCACTCCATCTTCGTGACGGTCGCCTTCTCGAACCTGATCGGCTTGTTGGCGTCGAATTCCGCCGCGAACGCATGATGCGCGCGCGCCGGCATGGCGCCCGCCATGATCAGGAGCGACGCCCCCGCGGCCACGAGTGTCAGCTTTGTACGCATTGCAGATTCACCTCTTCGTGACGGTTGTTCATTAGCGTTCGTAGAGCACGTCTGGAGGCGGAACCTTGCGCTCCACGCGCACGGTCATGGTCTGACCCTCCCACGTGCGGACCAGCGGCTGCTTGCGGAGGTGCCCGTAAAGCAGCTCTTCCACCATCTCGATGCAGCGGTAGTCCATCAACTGCGCGTTCGGTTCGAGGCGGCGGTAGAGCGGCATCGCCATCTTCCACGGTCTCGTGAAGACGTTCGGATCCTCGACGGTCGCCTCGTACCAGATCGCGTCGTGCGACATCATCCGGTAGCGCTCGACAACGTGGAGCGCGTCGCTGTGAAAGTCGCCGGCGCGATCGAACCACGTCTTGTCGATCTGGCTGGTGACGTCCACGACCAGCGTGTCGCCGTCCCACTTCCCCACCGAATGTCCCATCCACGCCTCGTTCGGGTACGGCTCGACCTGGTCGAGATGGATGGTGCGCTGCGCGTTGGCGTACTCGAACACCATCATGATCTTGTTCGCGCCGTGCAGGATCTGGAACGGGTACGGCATGTACATCGCGCGCGGCACGCCTGGCTGATAACACTTGATCTCGGGATCGCGATCGAGCCAGTGCTCGAAGTTGTCCTTCTTCTTCTGCAGCGCCTCCGGCTTGTACGGGATGACGCCGCCCTCGACCACGCCGACGCCCGGTGGGACGCCGCCGACGGCCCCGAGCGCCAGCAGCGGCGCGGCGGGCACGGACGACAGCTGGTGGACGCCCGCCTGCATGACCCGCGCGGGCATCGCTTCATGCGTGACGAGGTCCCAGTTCGCCGTGTTGTTGGCCTGCCAGATGCCGCTGAAGTCGGGCTTACCGTTGGCCTGCCGGCCGATTGGCGCGGACGCCGCCGGCACCGATGGCGGGGCGGCCGCGGGGCCGGGCGAAGACACCTGTCCCGCGATCACGGCAAAAGAAACCACGCACAGCGTGACGATGATGCCGACGGCGAGGGCAGAGACTCCGAACCGGGTCCGCATGGTGCCTCCGTCGCTTGGAAAGCGCGCTAAGAGTTACATCGACACTCCGAGCGCGTCAAGCTGCAGCCAGGCGGACCTGAAGGTCCGCCTCTACGCAGATGCAGGTTTGCACGTAGACGTAGAGGCGGGTCTTCAGACCCGCCTAATTATCCCCGCCGCCGCCCGTCGCATTGTCCTGCGTCGCCGGGTCGGGCCCCTTGCCTTCCGCGAACGCCTTCTCCGCCGCGCGCGTGTTCAGCAGCATGCCGAGGAGGCCGTAGTTGCCCTCGTGGCAGCCGCCCTCGAGCACCAGCGTGGTCTTCTCGTCGGCTCTCTCGAGCTCCTGCACCGCGGTCCACGGCCGGACCCAGGTCGTCGGATCCTCGCCGGTGAACTCCACCTGCAGCGTGTTGGCGTCCACGCGCCGGAACCGCTGAACCAGGTGCAGGTTTTCGCGGGCGCCGCGGAAGTTGGTCTCGTCGCTGAAATTGGTGACGTCGACCACGAGCGTGTCGCCGTCCCACCGGCCGATCGCATCGCCGTGATAGAGCTGGAGGTTCTTCGGGACGTGCGGGCGGTTCGTGATGGGGATGACCCACGCGAAGCCCTGGCCCTGGCCCACGTCGTAATAGATCGACACCGAATCCGGCGACTGCACGAGCTGCATCACGCCGCCGAACGTGCCCGTCCCCATCGTCACCGGCAGGTTGTCGCCGAGACAGCGTTCGGGGCCGCCGCGATCCTCCGGACCGTCCGTGCGGTTGATGCGATCGAGGTTGTAGTCGGGCGACCGATCGGCGCGGCGCGGCGAGATGGGACCCTGCCGTCCGCCCGACGTCCCCTGCAGGAGCGCCGCGAGGAACTCGCGCTTGTCGGCGACGCGCCTGGCCGCCTCCGGCGTGAGGGCAGGCATGCGTCCATCCGGCGGGTCGATGACCATCGAGGTGCGGTAACTGAGCCTGGTCGGCTTGTCGCCGAACCAGAACTCGTTATACGCGCGGGCGACGTCCTTCTCGGTGCCGACGCCCGACTTGCCGCCGACGTCGCGGCTGTCGCGGCCGGGACGCTGATTGCGCTCCTGCAGGTCCGCGAGCGCCTTGGCGTGCTCGGCCTCGCTCATCATGGCGCGCGTGCCGAACTCGCGCGGACGCTCGAGCGGCAGCGCCGTGTTCGTGTTCCACACACCCTGCAGGTCGGGAGCGCCCCACGCGGTGCGCGGCGCTTTCGCGGCCGGCGCCGCCGCGCGCTGCTGGGCGGCCACGGTCGTCCCTTCCCATGCCGTCGCGAGCGTGACCGCCGCGAGCAGGCCACCGAGATACAACGGGAATCGAGCTGTCCTTCTCATCGCCATGCCTCCAGGGACCGGTTGCTTACCGCTCGTATCGCTTGTCGCCTTCGGGAACCCGGCGGGTCACGTCGAGGATGATCGTATCGCCTTCCCAGCGCTTCACGAGCTGGTTCTTGCGCAGGTGGCCGAGGAACGTTTCCTCGACGAACTCGTTGCACTTGAACTCCAGCAGCGTCGGGTTCTCCTCCAGCTGACGGTAGAGCACCATGCTCATCTTCCACGGCCGCGTGAAGACGTTCGGATCCGTGATGGTCACCTCGTAGCGCAGCGCATCGGCCGTGATGGGCGTGAACCGCTCGACGACGTCCAGCGCGTCGGTGTGGAAGTCGCCCGCGCGCGAGAACCAGGTGCGATCGTTGAAGTTGGTCACGTGGGTGACCAGCGTGTTGCCCTCCCAGCGGCCGACCGAGTGGCCCATCCACTTGTCGGCCGGCGGCTTCGGCGCGTCTTCCAGGAAAATCGTGCGGCTGGCGTTGGCGTACGCGAAGACCATCTGGATCTTGCCGGGACTCTGCGTGATCTGGAGCGGATACGGCATGTACATCGCGCGCGGGATGCCGGGCATGTAGCACCGGACCTCCGGATCGCGATCGAGCCAGTGCTCCCCGTTCTCCCGCCTGGTCGCCGCCGCCTCCGGCTTGTACGGGATCTCGTTGCCCTCGACCACGCCCACGCCCGCCGGCACGAGGCCGACGGAGCCGAGCGCCAGCACCGGCGCCGCAAGCACGGGGTGATTGGCGTAGACCCCGGGCTGGGCAACCGCGGGCTTGACGGTGTGGGCAAGGAGATCCCAGTTGGCCGTGTTGGTGACCTGCCAGATGCCGTTCAGGTTCGGCTTCCCGTCGATGCGGGTGGCGCGCGCCGCCTGCCCCGCGGTACGGCTCGCGGTCACCGCAAGCGCGACGAGGACGGCCGCACCGATCGAAGCGACAAGCGCGCGGGAGAATCCAGTTCGCATGGTCCGCTTCTCCAGAGAGGGGTTGAGGCGTGCCCGCCGATTGCGGCGCGATGATAACGCAGGAACGGGCCTCGTGGGGACGCCCGGGACGTTCCGACCGTATGATGGGCTCATCGTGGCGACAATTCTTCAAAGCGTCCCTGCCGGAGAGAAGGTCGGCATCGCGTTTTCCGGAGGTCTCGACACCAGCGCGGCGCTGCACTGGATGCGCGCGAAGGGCGCCATCCCCTACGCCTACACGGCCAACCTCGGCCAGCCGGACGAGACCAACTACGACAGCATTCCCCAGCGCGCGCTCGAGTACGGCGCCGAGAAGGCGCGCCTGATCGACTGCCGCGCGCAGCTCGTGTCGGAAGGGCTTGCCGCGCTGCAGAGCGGCGCCTTCCATATCTCCACCGCCGGCGTTCCCTACTTCAACACCACGCCGATCGGCCGCGCCGTCACCGGCACGATGCTCGTCGTCGCGATGAAGGAAGACGAGGTGAACATCTGGGGCGACGGCAGCACGTTCAAGGGGAACGACATCGAGCGGTTCTACCGGTACGGGCTGCTCGCGAACCCGAACCTGAAGATCTACAAGCCGTGGCTGGATCAGCGGTTCATCGACGAGCTCGGCGGCAGGAAAGAGATGTCGGAGTACATGACGCGCGCGGGCCTCGCGTACCGCATGAGCGCGGAGAAGGCCTACTCCACCGACTCGAACCTGCTCGGCGCGACGCACGAGGCGAAAGACCTCGAGTTCCTCAACAAGGGGATCACGATCGTCGAGCCGATCATGGGTGTCGCCTTCTGGAAGGAGGGCGTCGCCGTCAAGCCGGAGACGGTCACGATCACGTTCGACGAAGGGCAGCCCGTCGCGCTCAACGGCATGTCGTTTCGCGATGCCGTCAGCCTGATGCTCGAAGCCAACGCCATCGGCGGACGGCATGGCCTCGGCATGAGCGATCAGATCGAGAACCGGATCATCGAGGCGAAGAGCCGCGGCATCTACGAAGCGCCGGGCATGGCGCTGCTCTTCATCGCGTACGAGCGCCTGGTCACCGGCATCCACAACGAGGACACGATCGAGCAGTATCGCGACGACGGCCGCAAGCTCGGTCGTTTTCTCTATCAGGGCCGCTGGTTCGACTCGCAGGCGATGCGGCTGCGCGAAAGCGCGCAGCGGTGGGTCGCGCGTCTCGTCACGGGCGAGGTGACGGTCGAACTGCGCCGAGGCAACGACTACTCCATCCTGGACACGACGAGCCCGAACCTCACCTACAAGCCCGAGCGCCTCACGATGGAAAAGGGCGAGACGTTCTTCACGCCGCAGGACCGCATCGGCCAGCTGACGATGCGCAACCTCGACATCACGGACACGCGGGATAAGCTGTTCACCTACGTGAAGGCGGGCGTGCTGGCGCCGACGGTCGGAAAGGAGCTGCCGCACCCGGCGGACTCCGGAGGGGATGCGGGATCGGGAACCCGGGACCCGAAACGCGCGGACGCAACCAGTTCCGGATCCCGGATCCAGAATCCCGGCGAGACGACACGATGAAGCTGACGGTGATTATTGCGAGCGTCCGAGAAGGACGCCAGGGCGAAGCCGTGGCGCGCTGGTTCGTCGAGCGCGCGACGCAGCACGGCAAGTTCGACGTCGAGGTCGCCGACCTCAAGGAACACGACCTGCCGATTTTCGACGAGCCGCACCACCCGCGGCTGAAGAAGTACGTGCACGACTCGACGAAGCAATGGAGCGCCCTCGTCGACGGCTCGGACGCGTTCGTCTTCGTCACGCCGGAATACAACTACACGATGCCGCCCGCGCTCGTGAACGCGCTCGACACCCTCTATCACGAATGGACCTATAAGCCTGTCGGGTTCGTCAGCTACGGCGGCGTGTCCGGCGGGATTCGCTCCGTGCAGACGGCGAAGCTGATGGTCACCGGTTTCAAGATGATGCCGATGGTGGAAGCGGTGAACATCCCGTTCTTCACGCAGCTGATCGAGAACGGCGTCTTCAAGAGCAACGAGACGTACGACAAGGCGGTGCCGGTGATGCTCGACGAGCTGCTGAAGTGGACTGAGGCGCTGAAGCCGCTCCGCGTCTGACGCTGGTTGGTGCGAGCGGCAGCGGATGCGCGCGCCGTACAGCGAAAGGCCGGCATCGAGCCGGCCTTTCACTTCTTGCGCGAGGGAGTGGTCTATCGACTACCCCCGGTGCTATTTGCCATCCATGCACCTCCCGGCCGCGACCGTCTAGTTCGTGCTCCCTGAACCTGGAAGCGTGGTCGCTATAAGCCTTTTTTTGAGCCGCCGTGATTTCAGCGGATATCCCACAATAACATCCCCGCCAAGGGGTTCTCCATAGACACTGCTCAGCTCGTGTCCGGATGATCTAGGGAACGCACCTCGCGGCCTTGTTCGACGGGTCGGCGGGCGTCCCTCCCGGCTTGTCGCGATAGACCTCGTGGCAGTGCAGGCACGCGTCGGCGAGCTGGTTGCTGACGTCGCTGACCGTCTCCTGGTTCCGCGACTGCGACGCCTTGTACGCCGCCTTCCCCGCCTGGATCAGTTCCCGCGTGAACTTGTTCCAGTCGTCGTTGTCCACGGGAACCGCGCGGCCGTTCTCGCAGCGCCGTCCGGGCGCGAGCAGCAGCGGCGCGGCGTCGGCGATGGCGAGCCCCGCGAAGTCAACCACCTCCCACGGCGAATAGATGCCCGCGCCCCAGTCCGCCCACGAGAAGTTGTCGGTGGCGGACGGCTCGTACGGCTTGCCGTCTTTCTTCTCGCCTGGATCGTGCCCCTGCACGTTGAAGATGATGTTCGAGCTGGGAAAGAAGATGCCGCGCATCAGCTGCGCGAGGTTGGCTGAGGGCGGCGGCACCGCGACCGCATGCGACGCGACGGGTGACAACGCGGCCGCGGGCGCCGCGGCCGGCGCGAGCGTGACCTGCTTCAGCGCATCCTCCCCTTCGGGTAGCGCGGCCTGCCCCGCCGGAAATTTCCCCACCTGCAGGATGTGCGCGACGAGATCGATCGCCTGCGGCCTCGTCAACGTTCCCGGCTCGCTCTGCGGCATCGTCTTCTGGATCTTGTTCACCAGCTCGGCCAGCGGCTGGTTCCCCCACGCTTTCAGGAACTCGTCACCGGCCAGCGGCGGCCCGAGGAGCCCTTCGAGCATCTCGCCGTGGCACGGCGCGCACTTGTCCTTGAAGATCGCCTGCCCGCGCGTAGCCTGCGCGCCGGTGTACACGCCGTCTCGCGCCGTGCGCGCCTGACCGTGCAGGGCCGGCGAGGTCACGACCGCGACGACACACGACACAAGGCAGCAAAGCAGATGACGTGACATGGGTGCCGATGGTAGGACCGGCCCCCGGGGTTGTCAACGAGCGAACCGCTCAGAACAGCGCGATCAGGTTGGCGTGGAACCACAAGGTGCGGGGCCTCGGCGCCGAAAATCGCCACGCGATCACGGTTATCGCGAGGCTCGCCACAACGTCGACTGCGTAGTGATAGCGCCCGTACACGGTTGCCGCGGCAATCAGCAAGGCGAGGACCAGCATCCCGCCGGCAATCCGCTTCCGCTCGGGCAACGCCGTGAACAGGCCGAAGGTCGCCGAGAACGCCGCCGCGACGTGCCCGCTCGGAAAGACGCTGCTCTGGATGTCGGCGTGATCGAGCAGCCAGATGTTGAAGTGCCGCATGACGTTCATCGGCGGCTGCCACCCGGCAGGGTCCACCAGGCGCGGCGACGCGGACGGGAAGAACGGGAGCAGCGCGTACGCGAGGAGCGTTCCCGAAAAGAACACGTGATGGAACGAATCGACCCGGTCGCGTCGGCCGACGACGTACAGGATCGCGACGGCGGCGACGGGAATCGCATACGTCAGCACGTACGCCGTTTCGAGCGCGGCCGAGGCGGGCCCGCCCCACGTCTGCGGATGGGTGTGGCGAAACAGCCAGGCGTCGACTGGCAGCCACCGCTGCGCGAACGCCGCCGCGCTGCCGGGGCGCCGGATGAAGTCCATCTGCCAGTAGGCGACCGGAACCAGCGCAAGTGGCAGCCAGTCGCGGAGCGCCGGGTTTGCCACCCGAAACGCGGACCGCGACGGGTGGGGCGGAATGGCCGCGATCATCCAGACGGCCACTGCCGCGCCGATCCCGGCCAGGGCGACTTTCCATGCAGCGCCCAGCAGAAGGGAGACGACGACCGAATAGGCGAAAAAGGCCAGCAGAATGCGTTCCGCGGGACGAAGCGTCGTCATGGACGATGACGGCAGAGCAAGCCCTTTGCCCTTACTCGGCGCGTCGCTAGCATATACAATGTCCCGCGCCGTCGCCTTCGCGCACCGCCCGCGCGGTTCGCTTCGGCGGCCCAAGAATCCCCGCTCGGAAACGGCAACTTGCAAGGTGTGGAGGCTCCAACATGAGGCGTTTTCAAGTCTGCCTGGCTGTCGTGGTGCTGCTTACGGCACTGCCGCTCTATGCCCAGTCCAAGGCGAAGGTGCAGAACGTTCCCGAGATCCCGTTCGACTCGGTGGCGAACGCCCTGAAGCTTCCGGACAACCTGTACCTCGGCGAAGGCATCGGCGTCGCCACCAATTCGAAAGGCCACGTGTACGTCTACACGCGCAGCGGCGCGACGCGGCTCTTCGAGTTCGACCAGACCGGAGCCTTCGTCAAGGAGATCGGTCAGGGTCTCTATGGCTTCCTGTTCGCCCACGCGGTTCGCGTGGACAAGGACGACAACATCTGGGCCGTGGACGAAGGCTCGAACATGGTGATCAAGTTCGATCCCAACGGCAAGGTGCTGATGCTGATCGGCCGCAGGCCCGAGGCCGTTGAAGGTCTCGAGGCAGGGCCGCCGGCCGGCACGCCGCCGCCCAACGCGCAGCCGTACGCGCTCGGCCGTCCCACCGACATCGGCTGGGATGCGCAGGGCAACATCTTCATCTCCGACGGCTACACCAACTCGCGCGTCGTGAAGTACGACAAGTTCGGGAAGTTCATCAAGTCGGTGGGGACGCGCGGCGCCGCGCCGGGACAGATGAACACGCCGCACGGCCTGCAGGTCGATGCGAAGGGCAACGTCTACGTCGCCGATCGCGGCAACGCCCGCATCCAGGTGTTCGACGACAACCTGGTGCTGCGCGCGATCTACGACCACGTCGGCAACCCGTGGACGCTCTGCATCACGCCGGGCCCGCACCAGTACCTCTATTCGTCGAACTCCTATCCGGATAGCAACCCGGCGGCCGCGCGCGACATCACCGGCGAGGTCTACAAGATGGAGCTCGACGGGACCGTCGTGGGCAAGTTCGGCAAGGCCGGCAAGCAGCTGAAGGAGTTCAGCACGATCCACGGCCTGGACTGCCGCAATGAAAACGAGCTGTGGGTCTCCGAGATCACCGCGTGGCGCGTGCAGAAGATCATCCTGCACCCGCAGCAGGCGACCAAGCCCACGTCCACATCGGCAGCGCGGTAAGGGGGGACCATGAAACGCATACTCACACTTTCGTTCGTCGCGTTGCTGATCCTCACCGCCGGGCACGCGATCTCCGCACAGCAGCAGTTCGGTGGCGCGCAGCTGGCTGTCCCCGAGATCCCGTTCGACTCGGTGCCGAACTTCCTGAAGCTGCCCGACAAGATGTATCTCGGCGAAGTGCCGGGCGTCGCGACCAACTCGAAGGGACACGTGTTCGTCTACACGCGGACCGGCACGATGACCGCCACGCTCGGCGGCTCGCGCGTGTTCACGCACGACGGATCGCGCCTGTTCGAGTTCGACGAGAAGGGCGCCTACGTCCGCGAGATCGGCGTCGGCATCTACGGCTTCCTCTTCGCGCACGTCGTCCGCATCGACCCGCAGGACAACATCTGGGTCGTGGACGAGGCCGCGAACCTGGTCATGAAGTTCGA
>DASQAX010000474.1:0-5297 GCA_035635535.1 Vicinamibacterales bacterium
AGGAGATTCGACATGGCCCGGTTCCGCTGCCTGCTGTGCGACGTCGTTTCCGACCGGAAGGCGAACCATCTGTGCGCGCGCGAGTGCCGCAACTCCGCCGGTCAGCACGTCGACTTCTGCGATAGCTGCAGGGCTGCGTGCTTGAGGGAGCTGGAATCACAGATGTCCGATTCCCGCGTCCGCGAGCGACGCGACGATCGGAGAACGCCGTAACCGCGGCTCTCCGCGCCGCTTTAATACCGTCGTCTCCCGCAAGAGGTGTTCGTGGCGAGGCTGCCCGAGCGGATCGGCAAGTACGACATCGTCCGCGTCCTGGGAAAGGGCGGCATGGGGACCGTCTACCTCGGGCGCGATGCCGACCTCGACCGCTCCGTCGCCATCAAGGTCCTGCGCAACCCCCTCTCGGATGAGGAGCTGCTCCAGCGCTTCCTGCGCGAGGCGCGCGCGGCCGCCAACCTGCGGCACGAGAACATCATCACCAGCTACGAAGTCGGGCAGCACGATCGCCAGCCGTTCATGGCGATGGAGTACGTGGAGGGGCCGTCGCTGGGCCAGGTGATCACCGGCCGCGACCCGCTGCCGCTCGGCCTGCGCCTCTCGTACATCGAGCAGGTCTGCGCGGGGCTGCACCACGCGCACCGCGAAGGGATCGTGCACCGCGACATCAAGCCGCCGAACCTGATGGTCGATCGCGGCAACGTCATCCGGATCGTCGACTTCGGCATCGCGCGCGTCGAAGGGTCCGGCATGACGATGGACGGGACGCTGATCGGCTCGCTGAACTACATGTCGCCCGAGCAGATGCTCGGCCGCGCCGTGGACCTTCGAAGCGACATCTTTGCCGTCGGGGCGGTCGCCTACGAGCTGCTCGGCTACCAGCAGGCGTTTCCGGGGACGCTCGACAACGGGCTGCTCCATCGCCTGCCGAACGAGCCGCCGCCGCCGCTGTCGTCGCTCTGCCCGGGGCTCCCGGCGGAGATCGAGCGGCTCGTGATGCGCGCGCTGGCCAAGCATCCCGACGATCGGTTCGAAGACCTCGAGCAGATGCGGGTCGCGCTCCGCGAGGTCCGGCGCGGCGTCGACCCGGAGCAGCCGCTCGAATCGCTCGCGGCGCCGACGCTGGTGAGGCCGTCCGACGCGAAGTCCACGCCGTCACCCTCGTCTTCGGCGAGCCGGCCGCGGACGCAGACGACGATCGTCATCACGGGTCGCCAGATGGCGGCCGCGATGGGACTGCTGGTGGCCTCGGGTGTCGCCGGCGTCATGTGGATCGCGCCACGCGGCGACCGGGCGCCAGGCGTGTCGTCTCTGCCTTCTCCAGTCGCCGCGACGGCGGTCGCAGGGCCGGTGTCGTCTCCGGTGCCGCCGCCAGCGCCCCGGCCGCCGATCGTTCCGGCGCCCGTCGCCCCCAGGGCCGTCACCGATCCGGCACCGGCGCGAACACGTGCGATCGAATCGACGCCGCCAATCGTGCCGGCGCCCACGCGGCCCGAGCGAGCCCCGGTCGAGCGGACACCGGCTGCCCCACTGCCGCCTCCCGCGGCCTCACCCGTCCTGCCCGCGGTGGCGCAACCCGTGCCGGCCACACCGATCGCGGCAGCGCCGCCGTCGGCCATCGAAGCCGACGCGCCGCGCGCGAACACGACTGCGAGCGCGACCGTCGCTGCGCCCGCCGCGGCTGCGCCCGTCGCGACGCCGCCGGCGCCGCTCGAGCGCGAGCGCCCCGGCATCCTGCAGGCGCTGACCCGTTATCAGAGCGCGTATCGGGAGCGGAACGTGAAGTCGCTCGTCGCGGTCTACCCGGGACTGCCGCGAGAGGCGCGCCAGGCGCTCGAGCGCGCGTTCGGCAAGGATTGCCGCGACTACGACGTGACGTTCGGCAACCTGCAGCTGGCGCTCAACCAGGAAGATCCCACCTACGCTACCGTCACCGTGCGATCGGTGTACACGTGCCAGCCGAAGACGGCGCAGGCCGCGCAGCCACAGGCGGTTCAGGATGTGTTCGTGCTGAGGAAGCTCGGCGACGGATGGCTGATCGACAGCATCGGCACCATGGATGCCGGCCGGCGGTGAGGCGGATCTAAAGGAGACGTAGAGGCGGACCTTCAGGTCCGCCTGTCGCCTCATTTCGCTGATCGCGTCAGGGCGCGAGCGTGACGACCGGGCTGGCCACGCGAATACGATTGCCCCTCGCGTCGGTGCCGCTGAAGAACGCCTGATAGGTTCCCGCCACCGGGCTGCACGTCGCAAACGTACGGCGCGTGCCGCCCGTGATGCCGCTGATTGGCATGTCGAGCGTGGTTGACGAGCCGACGCCGGTGTTGCGCCGCTCCTCGATGCGGAACTGCGAATCGAACGAGACGTTGACGCCCGCCGTCTCCGACATCTCCACGGTGAACGGATAACCCGCGATGCCGGACGCGCACGTGCCGCGCGGCACGGTCGCCCCGCCGAGCACGGTGATGACGAGGCTGGCGCGGGTCGGCGAGGCATCGGGAATCGGGCTCACGGCCACGGCCTGCGCCTGCGAACTGATCGTCAGGCCGGGACAGTTGTCGTAGGCAATCGAGCCGCCGGTCCATGTCAGGTTCAGGCCGGAGAGGATGCCCGTGATTTGCCCGCGCCCTTCGCATCGGCTCGCCGTGCCGCCCTGGCGCGCGTCGGTCGTGATGAGCACCGTCGCGTCGAACGAGCCGTTCGACATGTCGCCGGTCAGGACGCCCTGCACGCTGCCGCTGCTCTCGCCGGTTTCGAAGCGGCCGATGATCTGGTTCACGTCGCGCAGCGCGAGCGACAGCGAAAGCGCCTGCGACGCCTCGCTGATCGTGTAGTTGCCGCCGAGGCGGCGGTACGTGATCGTGCCGTTGTACTTGCCACCGCCGCCGCCCACCACGATCGGGCTCGGCGAGCCGGGCAGCGTCCCCGGACTGCACGCGGCCGCCGCGGCGGCCAGCACGAGGAACGCGATGCGGGAAAGGATGATGCGCATGATTTACCTGTCCTGTCCGAGCAGATACGAAAACGACACGCTGACCATCTGGAACCCAGGCATGTTGAAGCCGCCGCTCACGCGGACCTTGAGACGCTCGCCAACGAGCGTCGCGGCCGCGAGCTCCGCGCGCCCGACTGGTATCCAGTGGATCTCGCGCCCGGTGACGGCCAGCGCGTCGGGAAATGGCAGCGTGAAGCCGGTCGAGGTGGCGCCGACGTAGGTGCCGGTGACGAAGCCGCGAAGCTGCGCGATGCCTCCGCCAAGGTTGACGCCGACCTGCACCTTGTCGAGCCTCGCGAACGGGATGAAACGGTGCGCCTCGACGCCGAGCAACTCCGCGTCGTTGGCGACGACCGTCAACAGATCGCTGCCGCCATCGACCGCGACCGTCGATTGCTTCGACAGGCGCTTGTGGATGAGCGACACGCCCCACTCGCCGCCCAGCGTCGTCCCGCGGACGATGCCGAGGCGGAATTCGGGGCCTTTCACATCGATCGTCTTGGCGTTGAAGAGGCCGGCGAGCCAGTCGCCCGGCACGGCCCACTGCGGGCTGAATCCGCCGGTGACGCCCCACGAGGGATCGTCGATCTGCGCGGCCGCCGGCATCGGCACGAGCAGCGCGCAGGCCAGCGCGAGCAGCGCGACGCATCTGTTCGTCATGATCAGAACCCCCAGTCCAGCCCGAGAACGGGCGTCAGGTGATCGACGAGGCCCGCGTCGGTCATCGGCAGGAGGACGTTTGCCGTCACCAGCGCGGTGCCGGCGAGGTTCCACTTGATGCCGCCGGCAATCGACGCGCGATCGAGCCCGCGTGGATCGATCGAGGCGACCGACGCGGAGGTGAGGCCGAAGGGATTGGTTCGCATCGGCACGTCCTTGTACGCGAGCCGCGCGCCGTTGCGGATGGTGCGCTGCATGAACTCGCCGTTCACGGTGAGGCGGCTCGTCGCGGCCCATTCCACGCCGGCCTGGAGGAGCGTGCCGTTCTTTCCGGCATCGACCGGCGCCTGCTGCAGCGGATCGAAGGCGCGGAACGGATCGCTCCAGAACTCGTAGCCGAACGAGGCGTGCGGCGCCATGCGACCGACGGTGCCTGACCAGATGCCGCTGACGAGCGTGCGCGTGACGCCGGCGCCGAGCATCGCTTCCGGATCGCCGGTTGGCAGCCGCAGGTCCACGCCGAGCGCGACGCCGCCCTGCCCCCGCTGGTAGAGGCGCATCTTCCCGCGCAGCGCCACGTCACCGAGTCCTTCCGCCGTCGCGCTGCCGATCGCCTGCTGCCCGGCGATGACGTGCGTCCCGTCGAGCCGCAGCGTCACCCACGGCGCGGCGATGGACGCGTCGAACCATCGGTTGAGCGAGAGGTTCGCGAACATCACGACCGTGTCGCTCGTGATCGTCAGCGCCGCCGCTCCCGCCGGCGCCGAGGGACCGCCGTGGAAGATCACGGTGCGCAGCGATCCATCGTCAATCGGGATGCCGTCGAGCGCGTCGTAGGTCGCGTGGATGAAGTTGATGCCGATGCCGGCGCGCCCTTCGCCCGCCGTGATGGCGCGGTCGCCGAACATCGGGCCGAACGACGGCGCGGCGCGCATGAACGACCGCGTCGCCGGATCGAAGGTGAACGTGAAGCCGCCGGCCGACGACCCGATGGGCGCGGTCGAGACTTCGAGGCCGACGAGATCGGAGATCGCCTCGCCGATGTTCGACACGCCGCTGCCGGCGCCGGCGGCGTTCGTGATCTTGATGAGTACCTGTCGTGGTGAAAGGCCCGTGTCGGCGGCGGCAGCCTGCGCCGCGGCGACGCCTGGCAGCAGCGCCACGATCGTCAACGGCGTAAGGACATACGGCACGATTCGGTGAAACAGCATCAGTGCTCCTGCGACGTGCCGCCCCTCAGGCGGCCCTGTTGGTGTAACGCCGCGCGGACGTCGATCGAACGTCCGCGCAGCTCCTTCATGGGCATCCGGTCCGCGCGGACCGGCTCAGCGGGGCGAAACGACTATCGGCGGTGCCGGCGCGAGGATCGGTGGTGCCGGCGCGATGACCGGCGGCGCCGGCGTGAGGATCGGCGGTGCCGGCGTCAACACGGGCGGCGGCAGCGGCACCGGCGTGAGCACCGGTGGTAGCGGCGGTACCGGCGGGAGCGGCACCGGCGTGATTACCGGCGGCGGGAACGGGAACGGTATCGGCGTGAGCACCGGCGGCGGGAACGGGAACGGTACCGGCGTCAGCACGGGCGGCGGTACGGGAGTGGTCGTCGGAGGCTTTCCGGGATCGCTCGCCGGCGGCGGCGTCGTTCCTG
>DASQAX010000475.1:0-7196 GCA_035635535.1 Vicinamibacterales bacterium
CGCGATCGACCTCCTGCCCGATTGGAAACGCACGCACCGAAGTCCACAGTTGCATGGTCTTAGAGGGAAGAAAAACGAAGGAGGTCAGTCATGACACGTTGGATAGCAGTACTGCTCGCGGTCGTCGGTGTGGCGGGGACAAGTCAGGCGTATGCGCAGGAGTCAGCCGCAGCGGGGCCCGGACCCGTCGTGGTGACGATCATTCCAGGCGGCGCGACGTTCTTCACGGAAGGCGCCGACACGAAGGGACCGAGCTTCGGTAACTACGGTCTCGGCGGCAGCGTCGCAGTCAACTTCAACCGGTTCGTCGGCGTCGAGGGTGAAGTCACCGGCGCGCTCGGCATCACGCAGGACCTGACGCTGCCCGGCGGCACCTCGAACCTGAAGACGCCCAACCTTCTCAACTACAGCGGCAACCTCGTGGTCTCCGCGCCGAACCGGAGCTCGGTGGTTCCGTACGTCACGGGCGGCATCGGCGGCTTGAGCGCATTCAAGAAGGAATCGCTCGGCATTCCCGAGACGGAGACGTTCTTCACGAGCAACGTCGGCGGCGGGGTCAATTGGTACGCCGGCCGCTGGGGGCTGCGGGGCGATTACCGCTTCATCGCGCTCAAGTCGAAGGACGACGCGCCCGCGTTCTTCGGACAGGAGACGCGTTACGGGCATCGCGTGTACGGCGGCGTGCTGCTGAACGTCGGACGGTAACGGATGTCGATTCTCGAACCGCTCGTTCGACTTGGAAGTGGAGGACGTCTCATTCATGGCTAAACGGATGTTCGTGATGCTGACCGTGACGCTCCTGTTCGTCGCGGGCCTCGGCTTCGTGAAGTTCAAGCAGATCCAGACAGCCATCGCGCAGGGGGCGGCGTTTCAGCCGCCCCCTGAAGCGGTGACGACGGTCGTCGCCGAAGAGGCACGGTGGCCGTCCACCCTCAACGCGATCGGGACGATGGCGCCGGTTCGCGGCGTCACGGTCAGCGCGGACCTGGCGGGGATCGTCGAGGACATTCTCTTCGAGTCCGGTGAGCCGGTCCGCGAGGGACAGGTGCTCGTCGTCCTCGATGCGCGGCAGGAGCAGGCGCAGATGGCGGCGGCGGAGGCGCAGCGCGTCCTCACGCGGCTCAACTTCAACCGGATGCAGGAACTGCTCGACCAGAAGGTGGTGTCGAAGGCCGAATACGACACCGCGACCGCGGAATCGCGGCAGGCGGAGGCGCGCGTCGGCGAGATTCGCGCGGCCATCGAACGGAAAACGATTCGCGCGCCGTTTACCGGAAGCCTCGGCATCCGGCAGGTCAACAAGGGTCAGTACCTGGCGGGCGGCGATCCCGTCGTGCCGCTGCAGGCCCTGAACCCGATCTACGTCAACTTCGGCGTGCCGCAGCAGGCGATCGGGCAGGTACACGTCGGGGGCGGCGTCCACATCACGACCGAGAACCTCGCGAACGTCGCGTTCGAGGGACGGATCATCGCCATCGATTCCGTCGTGGACGAGACGACGCGCAACATCCGGGTACAGGCGACGCTCGCCAACCCTGACGGGAAGCTGCGGCCGGGGATGTTCGTGCAGACGCAGATGGCGCTCGGCGCCGATCAGCGGGTGGTCGCGCTGCCGGCATCGGCCGTCAGCTACGCGCCGTACGGCGACTCGGTCTTCGTCGTCGCCGAGATGAAAGACGACAAGGGCCACAGCTACCGCGGCGTGCGGCAGCAGTTCGTCAAGCTGGGACCGGCACGCGGCGATCAGGTGGCCGTCGTCTCGGGCATCAATCCCGGCGACGAAGTGGTGACGTCGGGCGTCTTCAAGCTTCGCAACGGCGCCGCGGTGCAGATCAACAACACGGTGAAGCCGGGCAACAACCCCGCGGCCAGACCGGAGAACAGCTGATGACATTCACCGATCTCTTCATCAAGCGCCCCGTCCTGGCGATGGTCGTCAGCCTGGTGATCCTGATCGCGGGGCTGCAGTCGATCCGCGCGCTGAGCGTGAGGCAGTACCCGCGCAGTGACATCGCGGTCGTGAAGGTGACGACCGCCTACGTCGGCGCCAACGCGGACCTGGTGCGCGGCTTCATCACGACGCCGCTCGAGCGCGTGATCGCGAGCGCCGACGGGATCGACTACATGGAGTCGTCCAGCGCCCAGGCCGTCAGCACCATCACCGTGCACCTGAAGCTGAATTACGACACCAATGCGGCGCTCACGCAGATCCAGGCCAAGGTCGCGCAGGTCCGGAACGACCTGCCGCCCGAGGCCGAGGCCCCGGTGATTCAGCTCGAGACCGCCGACAACCAGTTCGCGGCGTTGTATCTCGGCTTCTCGTCGTCCGACCTCGATCAGACGCAGATCACGGACTATTTGACGCGTGTGGTGCAGCCGAAGCTGAGCGCCGTCAGCGGCGTCCAGCGCGCCGACATCCTCGGCAACCGCACGTTCGCGATGCGCATCTGGCTCAAGCCCGACGAGATGGCCGCGCACGGCATCTCGCCGGCCGCCGTTCGCGAGGCGCTCGCGCGCAACAACTACCTGTCGGCGCTCGGACGGACGAAGGGCTCGATGGTGTCGGTCAACCTGATCGCCAACACCGACCTGCGCACCGCGGAGGAATTCCGCCAGCTGATCGTCGCCCAACAGAAGGGCGTCGTCGTACGCCTCGGCGACATTGCCGACGTCGTGCTGGGCGCGGAGAACTACGACCAGGACGTGCTCTTCAACGGCGAGTCCGCGACGTTCATGGGCATCTGGGTGCTGCCGACGGCAAACGCGCTCGACGTCATCGGCCAGGTGCGCGCCGTACTGCCCGGACTCCAGGCGCAGCTGCCGGCGGGCATGAAGCTCGGCATCCCGTACGACTCCACCGACTACATCAAGGACGCGATCAACGAGGTGCTGAGCACGCTGACGGAAACGCTGCTGATCGTCATCCTCGTGATCTTCCTGTTCCTCGGCTCGGTCCGCTCCGTGATCATCCCGGTCGTCGCGATCCCGGTGTCGCTCGTCGGCGCCGTCTTCCTGATGATGCTGGCCGGCTTCACGATCAACCTGCTGACACTGCTCGCGATCGTGCTCTCCGTCGGCCTCGTCGTCGACGACGCGATCGTGATGGTCGAGAACATCGAGCGTCACATCCACAGCGGCCAGCGGCCGCACCAGGCCGCGCTCGCCGCCGCGCGCGAGCTCGTGGGTCCGATCATCGCGATGACGATCACGCTGGCGGCGGTCTACGCACCCATCGGCATCCAGGGCGGTCTCACAGGCTCGCTCTTCCGCGAGTTTGCCTTCACACTGGCGGGCGCGGTCATCGTCTCGGGGGTCGTGGCGCTGACGCTGTCGCCGATGATGGGATCGAAGCTGCTGCGCCCGGCCGAGAAGCAGCGTGGCTTCGCGGCGTGGATCAACCGGCGGTTCGATTCGGTCCGCGACGGATACACACGCGCGCTCGCCTCGACGCTCGGTTATCGGCCTGTCGTCCTGACGCTGTGGGTCATCGTCGCGCTGCTGATCGTGCCGTTCTACATGTTCTCGCAGCGCGAGCTGGCGCCGGCCGAGGACCAGGGCGTGGTCTTCTCGGTCGTGCAGGCCGCGCCGAACGCGACGATCGAGCAGACGAAGCTCTTCACCTCGCAGATCCTGGACGTCTACAAGTCGCTCCCCGAAACGGCCGCGACGTTCCAGCTGATCTTCCCCAACGGCGGCTTCGGCGGCATGGTGACCAAGCCGTGGAGCGAACGGTCCAAGACCGCACAGCAGCTCCTGATGGAATCGTACGGGCCGCTGTCGAAGATTCCCGGCATCCGCGCGATTCCGCTGACGCCGCCGCCGCTTCCTGGTGGTGGTGACTTCCCCGTTGACATGGTGATCGGGTCCGCGGCGGAGCCGCAGCGGCTCAACGAGATCGCGGGTCAGCTCGTGCAGAAGGCGGTCGCCTCGGGCATGTTCATCTACGCGGACTCGGACGTGAAGTTCGATCAGCCGCAGGCGGAGGTGGTCTTCGACCGGGACAAGCTGCGGTCGCAGGGCGTGGACCTCAGTCAGGCGGGGCGCGATCTGTCGGTGCTGCTCGGCGGCAATTACGTCAACCGCTTCAGCATCCAGGGGCGCAGCTACAAGGTGATCCCGCAGATCCAGCGCGCGGAGCGCCTGACGCCGGACCAGCTGTCGCAGATCTACATCACCGGGTCCGGCGACAAGCTGGTGCCGCTGTCCACGTTCGCGAGCCTCAAGACCAGCGCGGAGCCACGAGAGCTGAAGAAATTCCAGCAGCTGAATGCCGTGCGCATCCAGGGGGTGATCCCGCCGCCGGTGCCGCTCGACCAGGCGCTGACCTTCCTGGAGAACGAGGCGAAGACCCTGCTGCCGCAGGGCTTCACGCTCGATTACGCCGGCGAGTCGCGTCAGCTCCGCACCGAAGGCGGCTCGTTCCTGACGACGTTCCTGCTGTCGGCGATCCTGATCTATCTCGTGCTGGCCGCACAGTTCGAGAGCTTCGTGGACCCGTTCATCATCCTCGCCGGCTCGGTGCCGCTGGCGCTGTCGGGTGCGTTGCTGTTCTCGTTCCTCCAGTTCACGACGTTGAACATCTACAGCCAGGTGGGGCTCATCACGCTCGTGGGCCTGGTGTCGAAGAACGGCATCCTGATCGTCCATTTCGCCAACCACCTGCAGGAAACGGGCAGGGACAAGCTCGCCGCCGTCATCGAGGCGGCCGGCACGCGGCTGCGCCCGATCCTGATGACGACCGCCGCGACGGTCGTCGGACACCTGCCGCTGGTCTTCGCGACCGGGCCGGGCGCGGGCGCGCGCAACAGCATCGGCACGGTCCTCGTGAGCGGCATGATCGTCGGGACGCTGTTCACGCTCTTCGTCGTGCCGTCGATCTACATGCTGCTCGCGCGGCGGCGCGTCGTGATGACGGAGGCGCGCGCGCGCAGCACGCGCGTGCCGGAGCTCGCGGCGGCCGTGTCGATCGCCCTTGCCGTCGCGCTGACGGGCACGAGCGCGTCCGCGCAGAGCGTCGATCGGGCCGACCTGAAGGTCGGCCCCTACGAGGACGTTTCGATTCGAACGAGCGCGGCGGCACAGACCGTTCCGTCGGCCAGGCCTGTCGTAGGGGCCGACCTTCAGGTCGGCCCTTCCGCGACGGGCCCCACCGTGCGCCTGACGCTCGACGAAGCGGTTCGCCGCGCGGTCGAGAACAACCCGGACCTGGCGATCGTCCGGCTGGAGACCGAGGTCGAGGCGGCGCGCATCGGCGAGACGCGAACCGCGTACACGCCGGTGTTCTCCACGACGCTCGGCCGCACGGGCAACACCGCGCCTCCGTCGAACTTCCTGCTCGGCGACCGCGGCGTGGACGTCAACGACTGGTTCTCCTCGACCGGCGTCCGGCAGCGGCTGCGGCTCGGCGGCGGCACGTGGAGCGCGTCGTGGGACAGCTCGCGGACGACGACGAACAACCCGATCAGCAGCTTCGATCCGAGCGTGCAGGCCGGGTTCGAGCTGGCGTTCTCGCAGCCGCTGCTGAGGGATCGGCAGGTCGATGCGGCGCGCTACCAGTACGCGATCGCGAAGCGCAACCAGGACAGCTCCGAGCTTCGCTTCCGCGAGTCGGCGGTCCAGACGATCGCCGCGGTGAAGCAGGCCTACTGGACGTTGAAGGCGACGCGCGCGAACGTGGTCGTGCAGCAGCGGTCGCTCGAGCTGGCCGGGGAACTGGCGCGGCAGACGAAGATTCGCGTGGACGCCGGTCAGATTCCGCCGCTCGATCTCGTCCAGGCCGAGGCGGAAGTGGCGCAGCGGCGCGAGAACCTGATTCGCGCGAGGACGGGCGACGAGGACGCCGAGGATCGGTTGCGGCGGCTCATCATGGATCCCGCCGACGCGTCGTTCTGGCGGATGCACGTCGAGCCGATCGAGGAGCTCACGGGGCGCGGCGCGCTCCCGGACGTCGACGCCGTTGTCGAGAGGGCGCTCGGCGGGCGGCTCGACGTCGCGCGTGCGAACATCGATCTCGCCACCGCGCAGGCAACGGTGGAATTCCTCGACAACCAGCGGCTGCCCGACGTCCGCCTCGAGACGTCCTACCGCGGCAACGGGCTCGCCGGGAGCCAGTTCATTCGAAGCGGCGGATTCCCCGGCACCGTCATCGGCGCGCGCTCGCGAAGCTTCGCCGACGCGCTCGGCCAGGCGTTCGGACCCGACTACCCGGCGTGGAGCGTTGGCGTGACGGTGAGCTACCCGATCGGCCGCAGCTTCGACGAAGCGAGCCGCGCACGGGCCGACGTCGAACGGCGGCAGACCGTGGAGCGGATTTCGAGCCTGCGTCTGGACGCCGCGGAGACGATGCGGCAGGCGGGGCGCCAGATCCGAAGCAGCGCGGAACGGATCGACGCGGCGCGCGCGGGCGCGACGCTCGCCACGCAGCGGCTCGATGCCGAACAGCGGCGCTACGACGCGGGGCTGTCGACGACGTTCCTCGTCACGCAGGCGCAGCGCGATCTGCTGCAGGCGCAGGTCAACCTGCTGCAGACGACGCTCGATTACGAGTCGGCGGTGGTGAACTTCGAGGCCGTGCAGCAGGCGCCGTCGGGCATCACGGGCGACACGCTTGCGGTACGCGGCGCGAGCGTCGTGGCCGTTCCGACCCCGACGCCGCGCGGGTTGTTCCGGCAGGCGTCGGGAAGCGGATTCTGAGAACCCGACGAACCGCCGGGGTCGAGCGTAAAGGCGGACCTTAAGGTCCGCCTCGTCACGCCGCCAGGAGCCCGCGACGGGACGCGACGGCTACGGCTTCGGCGCGGCTCGCGACGCCCATCCTGGCAAAGAGTGTCGCCAGCGACGATTCGATCTCGCGATCGTTCACGCCGAGCCTGCGCGCGATGTCGGTCGTCGCGGCGCCGCTCGCCAACTGCTCGAGGACGCCGCGTTCCCACGGTGTGATGTGCAGCACCTGCATGTTCACAGGAGATATCTCACGATTGTGAATCAATTGTGTGTGGATACGCGATCTGGCCGATGACGGTTTCAGGCGCGCCGTCGGTCGTGACGGCGCGCGAATCTACTGTGCGGCCGCGGCGCGGGGACGGCCTCCGGGCCAGAACTCCTTCCCATCGTCCCTGACGGCCTTCATCCAGAGCGCGCCGGGACGTCCGTCCTTCATCGGGTGGCCGGTGATGGTGACCTTCGTGCCGAACTTC
>DASQAX010000476.1:0-3602 GCA_035635535.1 Vicinamibacterales bacterium
GTACCGCCAGACTGTTCTCATCCAGCCGATGATCGAGCTCGCCCTCGGCCTCTACTTCACCGCGACCGTCTTCTACGCGCTCGCCAACGGCATCTATGGGACGGTGCCGTTCCTCGTCCTCTTCCAGATCGGCTTCCTCTACACCGGGCTGCTGTCCATCGTCCAGCAGTACGCCGGCAATGGCGTGGTGCTGGAACCGGCGACCGGGGAAGAGCTGTAATTACAGTTTCCCCATGAATTACCCGCGTGTCGTCCTCGCGGGCATTGCCGTCTGGGTCGCGTCCATCGCCGTCGGCTACGTCATCAACGACATCTGGCTGATGCGCCTCTATCATGCGAACGCGTGGGCGTACCGCCGCGCCGGGGACGTGCGGGCGTTCGTCCCGATAGGCCTCGGGGTCCAGCTGCTCGGCTGCCTCGCGTTCGCCTTCGCGTATGCGAAAGGCTACGAACGCGACCACGAAGGCTCGGGGGTGGCGCAGGGCATCCGTTTCGGGCTCGTGGTGGCGCTGATGGTCGCCGGGTTCGCGACGGTGTGGAACCTCGTCACGCAGCCGATCGCGGTCCGCCTGGGCGTGCTCGAAGTGGTCTCGCGCGTCGGCGAGTTCGGAATCTACGGGGCCGTCGTCGGCCTCGTGTACCGTCACCCGGAGCCGCAGCTCCCGAAGGTCGATTCCGACATCGTCGACCTCGAAGCCGGGTTCCGGCAGGTCGAATCCCGACAGGCGACCCACGAAGGCCGCGAAATTCACGAAAAAGCAAACCACGAAGCTCGCGAAATTCACGAAGGATAATCCGTTGCAGGCTGAGAAACCGAAGGGCGGTCTCGAAGACGTTGTCGCGACGTCGTCCGCCATCTGCTATCTCGACGGCGAGCGCGGGGTGCTGGCCTACTGCGGGTACGACATTCACGACCTCGCGCAGTCGGCCACCTTCGAGGAGGTCTGCTACCTCCTGTGGCATCGGCGGCTGCCGACGCGCAGCGAGCTTGGCGACCTGCAGTCGCAGTTCTCGGCGGCGCGCGCGCTGCCCGAGGCGATCGTCCGGATGATGCGGTCGCTGCCGCCAGTGGACGGCATGGACGCCTTGCGGACGATCACGTCCGCGCTCGCGCACTACGACGCCGAGGCGGACGAGTCCTCGCCCCAGGCGCAGTACCGCAAGGCCGTGCGGCTGACCGCGCAGACGGGGACGGTCGTGGCGACATGGGGACGGCTGCGCGCGGGCGGCGGGCCGATCGCGCCCGACCCGGTGCTGTCGCAGGCGGCGAATTTCCTCTACATGCTCACCGGCGAGCGGCCGAACGCCACCGCGATTCGCGCGTTCGACGTCGCGCTCATCCTGCACGCCGACCACGAGCTCAACGCCTCGACGTTCGCCGCGCGCGTGGCGGCCGCCACGCTCACCGACATCTATTCGGCCGTCGTCGCGGGCATCGCGGCGCTGAAGGGGCCGCTGCACGGCGGCGCGAACGCCGAAGTGATGAAGATGCTGCTCGAGCTCGGGCAGGACGCGAGCCCCGAGCGCGTGGACGCGGCCATCCGCGCGAAGTTCGCGCGCAAGGAGAAGATTCCCGGCTTCGGCCATCGCGTCTACCGCACCGAGGATCCGCGCGCCACGCACCTGCGCCAGATGTCGCAGGAGCTCGGCAGGCGCGCCGGCAGCACCGCGTGGTTCGAGATCTCGCAGCGGATCGAGGCGCTGGTCAAGGCGGAGAAGAAGCTGAACCCGAACGTGGACTTCTATTCCGCGACCACGTACTACACGCTCGGCATTCCCATCGATCTCTACACGCCGATCTTCGCGGTCAGCCGCATGTCCGGGTGGACGGCGCACGTGCTGGAGCAGTACGCGAACAACCGGTTGATTCGTCCCCGCGCGGACTACACCGGTCCCGACTATCCGCAGCGATTCGTGCCGCTCGACCAGCGGTAGCGCTGGGCGGGTCTGAAGACCCGCCCCTACACGGCGTAGAGGCGGACCTTCAGGTCCGCCTGGCGCTCGCACGCTATAATTTCATGTTCGACCTGCATGGACCCAGCCCACATCCGCAACTTCTCCATCATCGCGCACATCGATCACGGCAAGTCGACGCTGGCGGACCGCTTTCTCGAGCTGACCGGCGCGCTCCAGGCGCGTGAGATGGAAGCGCAGGTGCTCGACGCCATGGATCTCGAGCGCGAGCGCGGCATCACCATCAAGGCGCACCCGGTCCGGTTGAACTACACCGCCGCGAGCGGCGAGCAGTACGTGCTCAACCTGATCGACACGCCCGGCCACGTCGATTTCAGCTACGAGGTCACCCGGTCGCTGGCCGCCTGCGAAGGCGCGCTGCTGCTGGTCGACGCCTCGCAGGGCGTCGAGGCGCAGACGCTCGCCAACGCCTACCTCGCCGTCGAGAACAACCTGGACATCATCCCGGTCATCAACAAGATCGACCTGCCGAGCGCGCAGCCCGACGAGTGCAAGCGCCAGATCGAGGACATCATCGGTCTCGACAGCTCCACGGCGATTCTGGCGAGCGCGAAGGAAGGGACCGGCGTCAAGGACATCCTCGAAGCGATCGTCCATCGACTGCCGCCGCCGGCCGGCGATCCCGACGCTCCCCTGAAAGCGCTGATCTTCGATTCCTGGTTCGACCCGTACCGCGGCGTCGTCATCGTCGCGCGCGTCATCGACGGCGTGCTCCGCAAGAAGCAGAAGGTCCGCCTGATGGCGGCGGAGCAGGACTACGAGATCGACGACCTCGGCGTCTTCTCGCCGAAGGCGATACCCGCGGAGGAGCTCAGCGTCGGGGAGGTCGGGTTCGTCGTCGCGAACATCAAGCGCGTCGCCGACGCCAAGATTGGCGACACGATCACCGAAATCGCGCGCCCGACGACGGAGCCTTTTCCGGGTTTCAAGGAACTGAAGCCGATGGTGTTCGCGGGACTCTATCCCGTCGAGAGCCACCAGTACGCGGAGCTGCGCGACGCGCTCGAAAAGCTGCGGCTCAACGATGCGTCGTTCTTCTACGATCCCGAGACATCAGCGGCGCTCGGCTTCGGTTTCCGCTGCGGCTTCCTCGGTCTGCTGCACATGGAGATCGTGCAGGAGCGGCTCGAGCGCGAATACAACATGGACCTCGTCACGACCGCGCCGGGCGTGCTCTACCGCGTGACGACGACGGATGGCGAGGTGAAGGAAATCGACAGCCCGGCAAAGCTGCCCGACGCGGGGCGCATCACGAAGATCGAGGAGCCAATCATCACCGCGATGATTCTCACGCCATCGGAGTTTGTCGGCCCCATTCTTCAGCTCTGCCAGGACAAGCGCGGTATCCAGAAGAAGCTCGAGTACCTGAAATCCGACCGCGTCCTCATCACCTACGAGCTCCCGTTCAACGAGGTCGTCATGGACTTCTACGACAAGCTCAAGACGATGTCGCGCGGGTACGGGTCGCTCGACTATCACGTCACCGGCTACTGGGAGTCGCCGCTCGTCAAGATGGACATCCTGGTGAACGGCGAGCCCGTGGACGCGCTGTCGATCATCGTGCACAAGGACGCCGCGTACGAACGGGGGCGGGCGCTCGCATCGAAGATGCGCGAGCTCATCCCGAG
>DASQAX010000477.1:0-5417 GCA_035635535.1 Vicinamibacterales bacterium
GATCCTCGAACGCGCGTCGGAGACCAGGCTCGCGGACGCGGCGACCCGCGCCGGCATGGTTCCGCTGCGCGAGGAATGCCTCGCGCGCGTGATGGAAGGCGAGACGACGCTGGAGGAGGTTGTCAGGCTGACGCAGGATCGGTCGTAACGCGGACCTGAAAGGTCCGCGCCGGGGTTATTCGCCGAGCAGTTCGCCGACCGGCTTGAGGTCTTCGATCCGATCGCAGAACGCCTTCACCACGACGAGCATCGGGACCGCGAGCAGCGTTCCCCAGATCCCCCAGACGAAGCTCCAGAAGATCAGGCCGATGAACATCGCGACCTCGTTGGTGCGGGCCGCACGGCTCGTCAGCCACGGCGTGAGCAGCCATCCCTCGAGGCTCGTGATCACGACGGAGACGCCGGACACGTAGACCGCCATCGCGATGGTGCCGAACTGGAGAAACGCGGCAATCGAGGTCGCGCCGGCGACGAGGACCGGCCCGAAGTACGGGACGCTGTTGAACACACCCGCCGCGACACCCCACAGCCCGGCGTGATACACGCCCATCCACTTGAACGCCAGCCACGTCGCGATGCCGACAACGCCGCTGGTGACCACGCGGAGGAGCAGGAACTTCGCGATCTGCGCGTCGATCTCGTTGAGGATCTGGAGCGTGATCTTCTTGTTCTCGAACGAGGGGCCCGCGATCCTGACGAGCTTCCGTTTCATGATGTCGCCCGACGCGAGCAGGAAGAAGACGAAGAACACGACCAGCGTCGCTTCGCCGGCGAACGCGAGCGCGCCCGCCGATCCCCAGCTCACGTACGCCTTGACGTCAAGGGCCGGTTCTTCGACCTGGACGCGTTGAACGCCGGCCGGCACCGGGTTCCGGGCGCCGGCTTCGTCCGCGGTCTTCTGCAGCTCGTTGGCGGCTTTCTGCACCTGCTCGATGGTGCCGGGCGCCGAATCGTTGCGCCGCATCGCGACGCGCAGCTTCGCGGCGGCGGTGGGGATGGCCGCCACCATCGCCATCGCGTCGTCCGAGAGCGCGTAGCCCGAATAGAGCACGCCGCCGGTGAACAGGATCATCACCAGCGCAGCGGCGATCACGCGCGGCAGCCGCGCGCGCATCAACAGCGTGACGATCGGCTGCAGCGCATAGCTGATGAGCACGCTGAGCACGATCGGGATGAAGACCTCGCGGGCCCAGTGGAGGAGCGCCACGGCCGATGCGGCGGCGATGACGACCAGCGCGACGCTGCGCAGCTTGACGTCGATCGGCGCCGTCGTTTGCGGTTCGGGTTCAGGGATGCGGCGAAGCCGCTCGTGTGCTCGTTCGGGCATCGGACTCCTGTGGTTCGCCTTCGCCGGGCCGCGGCGTCACGGCCAGTCCGTCACGGCGCTGGAGCGCCTTGTTGATGGCGACTGCCGCCTTCGCCCCTTCGGCGGCGGCGACAATGGCGAATTGCACGTCGCGCGACGCGTCGCCCACGACGTACAGGCCGGGGATGTGGGTCTGGCCGAGATGGTCTGTCTTGACCGCGCCAAGGCGATTCATGTCGCATCCGAGGCGCGCGGGAATGTCGCACTGCTGGCTCTGGCCGGCGGCGAAGAAGATGGTCTCGCAGTCGATCGACCCGCCGTCCGTGAACGCGATCGCCCGCACCAGCGCGCCGTCGTGGTCGACGCGCGCGATGGGGGCCGGCCGAACGGCGATTCGTTCCTCCTCGAGACGGCGCCGATCGCCGCCCCGGATGCCCGGCGGGCCGTTCGTGCAGAGCACGACACGCGAGGTCCAGGTTCTCAGCGACAACGCCAGGCCCGCGCCCGGCGTCCCGCGCCCGATCACCGCGATCGTCTGGTCGCGATGCTCCCAGCCATCGCAGTACGGGCAGTGGTGAACGCTGACGCCGTAGCACTCGCCGAGTCCCGGAATGTCGGGGAGGTGATCGCGGACGCCGCTGGCGACGAGCGCCATGCGCGCGCGCACCTTCTCGCCGCTGTCGAAGGTCGCCTCGAACGTGTCGTCGAGATGCACGAGATCGGTGACCGTGGCGTGGCGCGGCTCGACGCCGTACGGCTTCAGCTCCTCGCATCCGAGGCGAAGCAGCTCGAGCGGCGGCACGCAGTCGCGCGTGAGGAAGCCGTGCAGTGCGGACGATCGCGCGTTGCGCGGCTGGCCCGCGTCACACAGCATCAGCGTGCGCCGGCATCTCGCGAGCACGAGCGCGGCGCTCAGCCCGGCCGGGCCGCCACCGATAATGATGACGTCGAACACCGCCGGCTGAACTGCAAGGAGATGGCCACGGGTAGTGTGGATGGGGCGGGTAGGACTGGTGGGGCGGGTAGGACTGGTGAGGCGTGAACGTCGCCGATTTTGATTTCGAGCTGCCGGAGGCGCTGATCGCGCGGCATCCGCCGATGGAGCGCGGCGGATCGCGCCTTCTCGTCCTGCGGCGCGACGACAGGACCGAGCACACGTCGTTCGCCGAGCTCGGGCGTTATCTCGTCGCCGGCGATCTCCTCGTCGTCAACAACACGCGCGTGTTTCCTGCCCGCCTGCTGGGTCACCGCGTTCCCAGCGGCGGCGCGGTCGAATGCCTGCTGCTGAACAGGGAACCAACGGATCCCGGACCCCGAACCCCGGATCCCGGCCCGCAAGGCGTCCAGGAATGGAGCGCCCTGGTCCACCCCGGCCAGAAGCTCAAACCCGGCGCGCGCGTCCTCTTCGAGCGCGACGGCATTCGCATCGACGGCGAAGTCGCCGCGATGCACTTCCAGGGACGCCGTACGGTGCGCCTCTGGACCGATCATCCTGGCGGGCTGGTCGGCGCGATCGATCGCATCGGGCACATCCCACTGCCTCCGTACATCAAGCGTGACGACGTGGACGCGGACAAGGAGCGGTATCAGACGGTGTACGCGCGCGAGCGCGGGTCCGTGGCGGCGCCGACTGCGGGACTGCACTTCACGGCGACGCAGTTCGACGACCTGGCCGCGCGCGGCATCGAGCGCGCGGAGGTGACGCTCCACGTCGGCTACGGGACCTTCAAGCCGGTCAAAGCGGAACACGTCGAAGCACACACCGTGGACGCCGAGCGCTACACCGTGTCACCCGATGCGGCGGCCGCACTCACGCGCGCGAGACGCGAGGAGCGCCGCATTGTCGCTGTAGGGACGACGACGGTGCGGACTCTGGAATCGCTCACCGTCGCCGCGGACGGCGAGGTGCTGCCCGGCAGCGGCGAGACAACGCTCTTCATTCATCCAGGTCACGTCTTCAAGCTGGTGGACGCGATGATTACCAATTTCCACCTGCCGCGCTCATCGTTGCTGATGCTGGTTTCCGCGTTCGCCGGTCGTGAGCGCATCCTGCAGACGTACGCGGAAGCGGTCGCTCGCGGATATCGCTTTTACAGCTATGGCGACGCCATGCTGATCCTGTAGGCTCGTGCTCTGAATGGCCTTTTCCTACGACGAATTCGATCTGTCGGGCATCAAGACGTATCCGCTCGCGTCGCGAAAGAGCAAGGCGCGCTCGGAGGATTTTGCCCGGCCGGTCGAACGAGGCTCGTCGTTCAAGACGTGGTTCGATTCACTGCCGGGGATTCTGGGCGCCGCCGACGTGCGGCGCGCGGTGGATGCAATCGTCGTGGCGAAGAAGCGCGACGCGGGCGTCGTGTGGGGCATCGGTGCGCACGTGATCAAGACCGGTGTGTCACCGGTGCTGATCGACCTGATGGAGCGCGGCTACGTGTCGGCGCTGGCGATGAACGGGGCCGGCATCATCCACGACTTCGAGATTGCGATGTCGGGCGCCACGTCGGAAGACGTGGACGAAGCGCTCGGTCCCGGCAGGTTCGGGATGGCCGAGGAGACGGGCACGCTGCTGAACGAGGCCATCCGCGTCGCGCGCGCGGAGCACAAGGGGCTGGGGCAAGGCGTTGCCGGCTTTCTCGCGCGGCGCAACCCGCCGCACGCGTCGAAGAGCCTTGCGGCCGCCGCGCATCGGCTCGGCATCCCGCTGACCGTGCACGTCGCGGTGGGTACCGACATCATCCACATGCACCCGGCGGCGTCGGGCGCCGACATCGGCGAGACGAGCCTCCGCGACTTCCGCTACTTCACGTCGTGCGTCGCCCGCCTCGCGGGAGGCGTCTATCTGAATTGCGGGTCGGCGGTGATTCTGCCGGAGGTGTTTCTCAAGGCCGTCGCTCTCGCGCGCAACCAGGGGGCGCCGCTCGAGGGTCTGACGACCGTCAACATCGACTTCATGCGGATGTATCGTCCGCAGACGAACGTCGTCAGTCGTCCCGTCGCTGGAACGAACGGCCAGGGAATTTCGCTCGTGGGACATCACGAGATCCTGATCCCGTTGATCGCGGCTGCCGTGATCGAAGGCGGGTCCGCGGTGCCATGATGCGATGGCGGCACCGCGGCACCCGCCCCACGTACGCAGGCCGGGTGCCGCGAGCGAGGGGCTCCGTGCGCAGCGGACCCGGCACACCGAAACCCCGCGCAGCGGGCCCGGCGGCTGCTAGAATCGAGGATTCGTGCCGGAGTAGCTCAGCCGGTTAGAGCACGCGTCTCATAAGCGCGGGGTCGGCAGTTCGAGTCTGCCCTCCGGCATACCAGAAAATCCCAAAGCGATTTGACGACGGCTCTCCACCAACGCGTGCGCCGCACGATTGAGCGCCACGGGCTCTGCCCGCCCGGCACGCGTGTGCTGATTGGGCTGTCTGGCGGCTCCGACTCCGTCGCCCTTCTCTTTCTGCTCCGCGAATTGGCCGAAAACGGCAATTTCACGCTCGCAGGGCTCGCCCACTTGAACCATCGCCTGCGGCCGACCGCGGACCGCGACGAGGCGTTCTGCCGCGACCTGGCATGCCGTGTCGGACTGCGAATCGTCGTGCAGAACGAGGACGTCAAAGCCTTCGCGCGCGGCCGGAACCTCTCGATCGAAGATGCGGCCCGCAGGATCCGATACGACTTTATGGAGCAGGCGGCCGACCCGCTGGGCGCCGACCGCATCGCGGTCGGCCACACGCAGGACGATCAGGCGGAGACGTTTCTCCTGAAGCTGATTCGCGGCGCGGGGCTCACTGGCCTTGCGGGCATTCATCCGCGGCGCGGCCGCGTCGTTCGCCCGCTGCTCGACATCTCTCGCGCGGACCTTCGCCGCTACCTCGCCGGCCGCGGCGAACGTTGGATCGAGGACGAATCGAACGACGACCTCGAGAACCCGCGGAACCGTATCCGCCACGTCGTGTTGCCCGAATTGGACTCTGCCGCCAATGGCCCAACGCGTCCCGCGATTGCACGCGCCGCGGGGCTGGCGCGCGAGGACGCGGAATGGCTCGATGAGCTGGCCACGCAGCGGTACACCGACCTGGCCGACGAGACTGCTGATGGCGTGACGCTTGAAGCCTCGGCA
>DASQAX010000478.1:0-17056 GCA_035635535.1 Vicinamibacterales bacterium
GTTTTCGCGTTCGACTTGCATGTGTTAGGCACGCCGCCAGCGTTGATTCTGAGCCAGGATCAAACTCTCATGTTAATTTGCTGTTCCATCCCTTCGATCGCCGCTTGCGCGACTCACTCGGGACTTCGCAACTCTTAACGCGATTGCCTGTTGACTTGGCTCTTGCGTTGTTTGTTTGTCGTTGTTGTCCGATGGTGCGCCGCATTGTTCAGCGAAACGCTGTTAAGGCGTTTTGCCAGACGCTGCGACACCCACCAGGCTGACACTCGACGGGTTTCCATCACGCGTCCGCGATCTTGCGATCGCTTCGGCGAGACAGATTACTTGTGTGCTTGCACGCACTATCTAGTTTTCAAAGAACCGGAAAACCCGACCCCTTTTCGATGTTCTGACTAGGTCGGGGACCCCACCGATCGGCTGAATCAGCCGGTTTTAGGGGAACCTTTTAAGGTTACTAGCGCCCTCAGACACTGTCAATCCTTTTCTGCCGCCGAGCTTGTCGACCGCTTGGTGGGGATGTCCAGACCCTGAAGGGCGTTCGCATGTACTGCCGAGCTGGCGCCCGTCAAGCGAACCTACCCATGCTATGGGCAGCGGCGGCCTCTGTCAACCCTGCGGCAAGGACCGGCTATTTCCGGGCGATCTTGACGACGTGGTACTGCTTCGCCCCCTTGCGCAGGACGAACAGCCGGCCGTCGATCGCGTCGCCGACCTCGAGACGAGCGCGCTGATCGGTGACACGGCGGTTGTTGACGTAGATGCCGCCGCCGGCGAGCAGGCGGGCCGCGTCGGCCATCGACTTCGCCAGCTGCGATTCCACCAGCAGCGCGGCGAGCCGCCATCCGTCCGGCTCCGGCGCCACCTCCGACGAAGGCACGTCGTCGAACACCGCCAGGACGTCATCGGCAGGGAGGGTGGAAATGTCTTCGCCGAACAGCACGCTCGACGCGCGCTCCGCACGCGCGACGTGTTCCTCGCCGTGCACCATGCGCGTGACCTCGCGCGCAAGCGCGCGCTGCGCCTGCCGCGATTCGGGTGACGTGCGCGTCGCTTCCTCGAGCTGCTCGATGGCCGGCCGATCGAGAAACGTGAAGTACCGCAGGTAGCGTCCCGCGTCGATGTCGTCGGTGTTCAGCCAGAACTGATAGAAGCGGAACGGGGAGGTGAGGTTCGGATCCAGCCAGACGGTGCCGGCCTCGGTCTTGCCGAACTTCGTGCCGGACGCGGTGGTGATGAGCGGCATCACCAGGCCGTGCGCCCGGCCGCCACGCACGCGCCGAATCAGATCCATCCCCGCGGTGATGTTGCCCCACTGATCGCTGCCGCCCATCTGCAGCGTGCAGTTGAACCGGTCGAACAGCATCAGGAAGTCGTAGGCCTGGAGCAGCGAATAGCTGAATTCCGTGTAGGTGATCCCCTCGTCACTCTCGAGGCGGCGCTTCACCGAGTCCTTCGCGAGCATGGCATTGACGGTGAAATGCTTGCCGACGTCGCGCATGAAGCCGACCGCGTCGAGCTTCGTGAGCCACTCGGCGTTGTTGACGAGGCGTGCGGGCGCCGACGTGCTGTCGAAATCGAGGAACCGCGCCAACTGTCCGCGAATGCCTTCGACGTTCTTTTCCACCTGCTCCACCGTGAGCAGCTGCCGCTCGACGGTCTTCCCGCTCGGGTCGCCAATCATGCCGGTGCCGCCGCCGACCACCGCGATCGGACAGTGTCCGCAGCGCTGCATGTGCGCGAGCGCGGTCATGACGAGCAGCGATCCGACGTGAAGGCTCGGCGCGGTCGGGTCGAACCCGATGTAGCCGGTGACCTGTTCCTTCCCCAGCGCCTCGCGGACGCCTTCGGTCTTGTCGTAGACGAGCCCTCGCCACTCAAGTTCGTCGAACAGCTGCTGCATCGCCAAACGGCTCACTATACAACCACCGGATCGCCTGCTCAGGTGCCTTGCGCGCGCGTGGTGCTCTACTATTATCGACGTGCGAGTGGGGCGCCGGACCGCGCTCAAGGCGATCGCGGCGGCGGGCGTGGGAACGGTCACCGGTACGGTGAGCTACGGCGTTGCCTACGAACGCCACCACATCGGCGTCACCGACGTGGCGCTGCCCGTGTCGGGGCTCGCGCCGACGCTCGAAGGCCTGCGGATCGGCTTCCTCACCGACATCCACCACAGCGCGATGGTGCCCGCCGGTGACGTACGGAGGGCAGTCGATCTGATCGGCGCCGCGCGCCCGGATCTGATCGTCCTCGGCGGCGACTACGTCACGTGGGGCGATCGCGAGTATGTGGGCCCGGTCGCGGAGCTCCTGTCGCCGCTGACCGCGCCGTACGGCGTCTTCGCCATCCTCGGCAATCACGACGACGACCGCGACATGCCGGCGGCGCTAATCGCGAAGCACATTCAGGTGCTGAAGGACGCACGCACGCGCCTCGAGATCCGCGGCGAGGGGCTCGAGCTGGCGGGCATCCGGTTCTGGACGCGCAAGGCGACCGATATCGCGCGGGTCATCAGCCGCGCGCGCGACACGGTGCTGCTGCTCGCGCACGATCCGCGCCGGCTGGACGAGGCTGCGGGCCTCGATGTGCCTGCCATGCTGTCTGGTCATACGCACGGCGGCCAGGTGGTGCTTCCCGGTGTCGGCGCCGTCGCGCGGCGCCGTTTTCCCGTCCTTGCGGGACTCGCCTCGCGCGAGAACACCTGGATGTTCGTCAGCCGCGGCGTGGGCACGGTGTACGTGCCGATCCGCATCAATTGCCCGCCCGAGGTCGCGATCGTGACGTTGAAGCGGAAGTCGGAGATCTAGCTACGAGCCAGGCGGCGCCCGTCTACACGCCAGCCTCCGTCGAGAATCAGCTGGACCGCCTCGGGGTAAGCGCGGTGTTCCTCCTCGAGGATCCGCGCCGACAGCGACTCCGGCGTGTCGCCGGTCATGACGGGCACGGCCCGCTGCACGACGATCGGCCCGCCATCGAGCTCCGCGGTCACCAGGTGCACGGTCACACCGCTCACCTTCACGCCGTGCTCGATCGCCTGCCGCTGCGCGTCGAGTCCCGGGAACGCGGGCAGCAGCGATGGATGGATGTTGAGAATGCGGTTGGGAAACGCCTCGATCAGCGGGGCGCCGACCAGGCGCATGAATCCCGCGAGACAGACGAGGCCGACGTCGCGCGCCTGAAGTTCCCTGGCGAGCGCACGGTCGTAGTCGTCGCGCGTGGCGTACGGGCGATGCGGAAGGCAGACGGCGTCGATGCCAGCCGCCCGCGCGCGCTCCAGGCCCGCGGCCTCGGCGCGGTTGGAAATCACGAGCGCGATGACCGCGTCGAGCCGCCGGTCGGCAATCGCGTCGATGAGCGCCTGAAGATTGCTTCCGCGGCCGGAGATCAGGACGCCCAGCCGACGGTTCACGCGTATGTGACGCTCGGTGGCTCGCCGGGAACGATCTCGCCGATGACGCGCGCGTCGCGGCCGCCGCGCGCCGCCATTTCGTCGATCAGCGCTTCCGCGTGGTTGCGGCCGGTGACGGCGATCAGGCCGATGCCCATGTTGAACGTCCGCAGCATGTCGTCGCGCGGAATGTCGCCCCCGCGCTGCAGCCACGTGAAGATCGGCGGCACCTCCCAGGCGGACGTGTCGACGACCGCGGCGGTCCCGTGCGGAAGCACGCGCGGCAGGTTGTCCGTGATGCCGCCGCCGGTGATGTGCGCCATCCCCTTGATGCGCCCGCCGTCGAGTATCGGCTTGACGATCGGCAGGTACGAACGATGGGGCTCGAGCAGCGCGTCGCCGACCGTCCGCGACAGTTCGGGCACGTAGCTGTCGACGTCGAGGCGCAGGCGGTCGAAGACGACCCGGCGCGCGAGCGAATATCCGTTGGTATGGAGTCCGGACGAGGGGACGCCCACCAGCACGTCGCCGACGGCGATCGTCCGGCCGGTGATCAGCTGAGGCCGATCGACGGCGCCGACGATGAAGCCGGCGACGTCGTACTCGCCGTCACGATAAAACCCCGGCATCTCGGCGGTCTCGCCTCCGAGCAGCGCGCACCCGCTGTCTCGGCACGCGCAGGCGATGCCGCCGACGATCGACTCGGCGACCGCCGGCGTGAGCTGGCCAGTGGCGAGGTAGTCGAGGAAGAACAACGGCTCCGCGCCCTGCACGAGGATGTCGTTGACGCAGTGATTGACCAGGTCGCGGCCGATCGTGTCGTGCCGCTGGGCGAGGAACGCGACCTTCAGCTTCGTGCCGACGCCGTCGGCGCTCGCCACGAGCACCGGGTCGCGATACTGCCCGGGCTGGAGCCGGAACAAGCCGCCGAAGGAACCAATCTCCGACAGGACGCCGCTGGTGAACGTCGAGCGCGCGAGGCCGCGGATGCGACGGACGGTCTCGTTGCCCGCGTCGATGTCGACGCCAGAGGCCTTGTAGTCCATCAACCGACGAGCGTGTTCTTGACGAACTCGCGAACGGTGGCCGACAGCTCCTGCTCCGGCTCCGCCTCGGGCGGCGCCGCCCCTGGCTCGGGATTCAGCTTCAGCGCGAGCTGCAGGTACGCCGCCTCGTCGCGCGGGAACGCGACCGGGTACACGCCGGTGTAGCACGACGTGCAGTACTTCGACTTGCCGCCGCGCACGGCGCTCGTCAGGCCGTCGAGACTCAGGTAGGCGACGCTGTCGGCATCGAGATACGTGCGAATCTCGTCGAGCGTGTGCGTCGCGGCAATCAGCTCCGACCTCCGCGGCGTATCGACGCCGTAGAAGCAGGGCGACACCGTCGGCGGGCAGCTGATGCGCATGTGCACCTCGCGCGCGCCCGCGCTCCGCACCATGCGAACGATCTTCCGGCTCGTCGTGCCCCGCACGATCGAATCGTCGACCAGGACGACGCGCCGGCCGTCGAGGATGCTCTTGACCGGGTTGAGCTTCACGCGGACGCCGAAGTGGCGGATCGACTGCTGCGGCTCGATGAAGGTGCGGCCGACGTAGTGGTTGCGGATGAGCCCCATCCGCATCGGCAGCCCCGACGCCTCGGCGTAGCCGATGGCGGCGCACACACCGGAGTCGGGGATCGGGACCACGACGTCCGCGTCCACCGGCGCTTCGCGAGCCAGGGATCGTCCAAGCTGCGTCCGTACTTCGTTGACGCTTTCGCCGAACACGTAGCTGTCGGGGCGCGAGAAGTAGACGTGCTCGAAGATGCACTGCGACTGCGGCGCGGGGCCGAACGGCTTGATCGACTTGAGGCCGGCGCTGCTGATGACGACGACTTCGCCCGCCTCGACGTCGCGCACGTAGGTGGCGCCAATCAGGTCGAGCGCGCACGTCTCGGAGCAGACGACCCAGGCCGCGCCCAGCCGGCCGAGCGCAAGCGGCCGGAACCCGTGCGGATCGCGGACGCCGATGACGCGGTCCTTCGTCATCATCACGAACGAAAACGCGCCGCGCACCTGGGAGATGGCGTCGACGACCGCCGGCTCGACGCCGTCCTCGCGCGACCGCGCGAACAGATGGACGACGACCTCGGTGTCGCTGTTGGTCTGGAAGATGGCGCCGCTGCGCACGAGCGCGTCGCGCAGGTCGCCGGCGTTCACCAGATTGCCATTGTGGCAGACGGCGAGCTGACCGTGGACGCTGTCCACGACGATCGGATGCGCGTTCGCGACCAGGCTTTCGCCGGCGGTCGAGTAGCGCACGTGGCCGACGGCGGCCGAGCCGGGCAGCTTCGCCAGCGCCTCGCTGTCGAACACTTCGTTCACGTAGCCCATCGCCTTGTGATGGCGGATGAGGCCGCCATCGGACGCGGCGATGCCGGCGCTCTCCTGGCCGCGATGCTGGAGCGCGTACAGGCCGAGGTACGTGAGGTTGGAGGCCTCCGGATGCCCGAAGATCCCGAACACGCCGCACTCTTCGCGGAACTTGTCCATAAGGAAGCCTCTAGTGTACGGCGTTACGCAATAGCGGTCGCGGGTTCGAAGCAGCGCTCGATTGCCGTGCCCCACGTCCGCTCGACATCGGCGAGCGGCTCGTCAATAACGGTCCGTCCGTCGATCGCGATTCGCACGCGATCGCCGGTGACGACACCGATGCGCTGCGCCGGGACCTGCGCGCGCGCGGCGAGCGAGAGCAGCTCCGCTTCACGGGCCGGCGCGACCGAGACAACGACACGGGAGGCGGATTCGGCAAAGAGCGTGGATACGTCGCCGAACCCCGCAGCCGACGCTACTGACTGCACGTCGACACCCGCGCCGAGACCCGTTCCGACGCAGCACTCGGCGAGCGCCACCGCCAGGCCGCCTTCCGAGCAGTCCTGGGCGGACCTGATCGCGCCGCGTGCGGCTCCCTCGACGAGCACGCACTGCAACGCGGCCTCGCGCTTCAGATCGAGGGCCGGCGGAACGCCGCGAATCAGGCCGTGCATCACCGCGAGGTACTCGCTGCCGCCAAGCTCGTCGCGCGTTTCGCCGAGCATCACGACCACGTCGCCCTCGGCCTGAAACGCCCGCCGCACCACCGCCTCCGCATCGTCGACGAGGCCGACGACGCCGAGCACCGGGGTCGGCAGCACCGCGCGGCCGTCGGTTTCGTTGTAGAGGCTGACGTTGCCGCCGGTGATTGGAATATCCAGGGCACGGCAGGCGGCGCCCATCCCTTCCACGGCGCGCGCGAACTGCCACATGATCTCGGGCTTCTCAGGGTTGCCGAAGTTGAGGCAGTTGGTCGCCCCGATCGGCGTCGCCCCGGCGCAAGCGACGTTGCGCGACGCTTCGGCCACGGCCAGTTGTGCCCCGACGTATGGATCGAGATAGACGAAGCGCCCGTTGCAATCAACGGACATCGCCAGCGCGCGGCGCGTCCCCTTTACCCGGACCACGCCCGCGCCCATGCCCGGCAGCACCAGCGTGTTGGTGCGGACCATGTGGTCGTACTGCCGGTAGACCCATCGCTTGCTCGCGATCGTCGGCGACGCGAGAAGCCGCATGAGGACGCCGGCCGCGGCGGCCGGTTTTCCGAGCGCGGCCAGCGACAGTTGCTGCGCCGCCTGGATGTAGGCGGCCTCCGACATCGGCCGCCGGTAGAGCGGCGCGTCATCGGTCAGCGAGCGGTTCGGAATCTCGGCGACGACCTCGCCGTGGTTGCGCACCCGCAGCCTGCCGTCGGTCGTCACCTCGCCGACGCGCACCGCGTGGAGGTCCCACTTCTCGAAGATCTCTTCGACCTCCGCCTCGCGCCCGCGCTTGACGACCATCAGCATGCGCTCCTGCGACTCCGAGAGCATGATTTCGTACGGCGTCATGCCGGTCTCGCGCTGCGGCACGAGCGACACGTCGATGTCGACGCCGGCGCCGCCGCGCGATCCCATCTCGCAGGTCGAGCACGTCAGGCCCGCGGCGCCCATGTCCTGGATGCCGACGAGCGCGTCGGTCTTCATCACCTCGAGGCACGCCTCGAGGAGGAGCTTCTCCATGAACGGATCGCCGACCTGCACCGCCGGCCGCTTCTCCGCGGACTTCTCGTCGAACTCGGCCGACGCCATCGTCGCGCCATGAATGCCGTCGCGCCCGGTCTTCGCCCCGACGTAATACACGGGATTGCCGGCGCCCGACGCGACGCCCTTGATGATGTCCTCGTGCGCGGCGATGCCGAGGCAGAAGACGTTGACGAGCGGATTGCCCGTGTAGCTGTCGTCGAACGCGACCTCACCGCCGACGGTCGGGATGCCGATGCTGTTGCCGTAGCCCGCGATGCCGGCGACGACGCCGGCGAAGGTCCGGCGGACGAGCGGGTCCTCGAGCGGGCCGAAGCGAAGCGAGTTGAGCAGCGCAATCGGCCGCGCGCCCATGGTGAAGATGTCGCGGATGATGCCGCCCACGCCGGTCGCCGCCCCCTGGTAGGGCTCGATGAACGACGGATGGTTGTGCGATTCGATCTTGAAGACCGCCGCGAGGCCGTCGCCGATGTCGACGGCGCCGGCATTCTCTCCCGGTCCCTGCAACACGCGCGGTCCGGTGGTCGGCAGTGTCTTGAGGTGCACGCGCGAGCTCTTGTAGCTGCAGTGCTCGGACCACATGACGGAGAAGATGCCGAGCTCGGTCTGCGTCGGCTCGCGCGTCAGCGCGTCAACGATACGTTGATATTCCTCGGGGGTGAGACCGTGGCGTTCGAGAACGTCGGTGGCGATCGTCATCGGGCGGCGGCAAACGCGCCTTGCGTCATGGCCTTCAGCGCCGATTCGAACACGATCAACCCGTCCGCACTGCCAAGTGCCAGCTCGCACGCGCGCTCCGGATGCGGCATCAGGCCCACCACATTGCGCTGTTCGTTGCAGAGGCCGGCGATGTTCGCGACCGACCCGTTCGGATTCGAGTCGTCGGTGGCAACGCCTTCCGCGTTCGTATACCGGAAGACCACCTGGCGATTTCTCTCGAGGCGGGCAACGACGTCGGGGTCGGCGTAATAGTTGCCCTCGCCGTGGGCAATTGGAATGCGAAGCGTCTGGCCGGGACGGCAGGCCAGCGTGAATGGCGTGTCGGTCTGCTCCACCTTGACGATGACGTGCTCGCACACGAACTGCACACTGCGGTTGCGAAGCATCGCGCCCGGCAGCAGGCCGGCTTCGAGGAGCACCTGGAAACCATTGCAGATGCCGAGCACCGGCCCGCCGGCATCGGCGAACGTCTTCACCGCCGCCATGATCGGCGAAAAGCGGGCGATGGCGCCCGTCCGCAGGTAATCGCCGTGCGCGAAGCCACCGGGCAGGATGACGACGTCGGCGCCCTTGAGGCTGGTGTCCTTGTGCCAGATGTACTCGGCCTCCTGGCCGAGCACCTGCTGCGCCGCGTAGTGCGCGTCGTGATCGGAGTTCGATCCCGGAAACACGACGACCGCGAACTTCATGCGATCACCTCGTCGACGATCTCGATCCGGTAGCTTTCGATCACCGGATTGGACAGGAGCTTCTCCGCCGCGTCCGCGGCCAGGGCTCGCGCTTCGTCCGGACGCCGCGCGTCGATGTCGAGCTCGAAGTATTTCCCCTGCCGCACGTCCTTGACGGCCGAGTACCCGAGCGTGTGCAGCGCGTCGGTGACGGTCTTGCCCTGCGGATCGAAGACCGACGGTTTGAGCGTGACGAACACACGGGCGCGCATCAGACGGCAACCTCCTGAAAGACACGGCCGAAGATATGGTCGACGTGCTTCAACTGCTCGTCGAGGTCGAAGGCGCGCTCGATGTCGGCCGCCGGCAGCACGCGCGTCACTTCAGGGTCCGCGAGCAGCAGCGTCTTGAAGTGGCGCGTCTCGTGAAACGCGCGCATGGCGTTGCGCTGCACCCACTCGTAGGCCTGCTCCCGCGAGACGCCGCGGCGCGCGAGCTCGAGCAGCACCGTGCCCGAGAACACCACGCCGCCCGAGCGCTCCAGGTTCTCCTTCATCCGATTCGGGTAGACGACCATCCCGCTGACGATGCGCGTAAAGCGCCGCAGCATGTGGTCGAACACGACGAAGCTGTCGGGAAGGATGACGCGCTCGACGGACGAATGCGAGATGTCGCGCTCGTGCCAGAGCGCGTTGTTCTCGAACGCGGCGCCCGCGTTCGCGCGAAGCAGCCGCGCGAGGCCGACGATTTGCTCGCACCCAATAGGGTTCCGCTTGTGCGGCATCGCGGAGGAGCCCTTCTGTCCCTTTGCAAACGGCTCCTCGACCTCGCCGATTTCGGTCTTCTGCAGCCCGCGGATCTCCAGCGCGAACTTCTCCAGCGACGACCCGGCGATCGCCAGCGCCGAGAGCAGCTCCGAATGCCGGTCGCGTTGAATGACCTGCGACGCGACGGGGGCCGGCTCGAGGCCGAGCGTCCGGCACACGTCGGCCTCGACCGACGGCGGCAGGTGTGCGAAGGTGCCGACCGCGCCGGACAGCTTGCCGACCGAGATCACCGCGCGGGCGCGTTCCACGCGCGTGACGTCGCGCGACAGCTCCGCATACCAGAGCGCGAGCTTCAACCCGAACGTCATCGGCTCGGCGTGCACGCCGTGCGTGCGGCCGATCATCGGCGTGCGGCGATGCTCCTCCGCCCGCGTCCGCACCGCGTCCATCAGGCCATGGAGGCCTTTCAGGATCAGGTCGCACGCTTCGCGCATCTGCAGCGCCTGCGCGGTGTCGATGACGTCTGAGGATGTGAGGCCGAAGTGGAGCCAGCGCGCGCTCCCGGTGCCGACGGCCTCCGCCACGGCGGTCGTGAAGGCGATGACGTCGTGCTGGGTGACCTGCTCGATCTCCTCGATGCGGTCGATGCTGAAGGTGGCGCGCGCCCGGATGTCGCGCGCCGCGTCCGTGGGCACGATCCCGGCACGGGCCATCGCGTCGACCGCGGCAAGTTCGACCTGCAGCCAGGTCTCGTACTTCCGCTGGTCGCTCCAGATGCGACCCATGTCCGGGTTCGTGTACCTCGGGATCATCCCAGCGACAGTCTCTCCGGTGGAATCTTCAGGCCGTTGACGGCTCCCAGGACGGTTGCGGCCAGCGCGCCGTCCCGCAGCAGGTCGCGCGCGACCCGCTGCACGTCATCCTGCGTGACCCGCTCGACCCCCTCGAGCGTTTCATCGAGCCCGAACTGCCGGTCGAAGTAGATCTCCTGCCGGGCGAGATGCGACATGCGGCTCGAGGTGCTCTCGAGATTCAGCATGAGGCTGCCTTTCAGGTGATCCTTGGCGCGCCGCAGCTCCGATTCGAGCATCGGTTCGTCCTTCAGCCGCCTCAGCTCGACGACGACGACGTCGATCAGCTCGCCGATGGCGTGGTTGGCGCAGCCGGCATAAATCGTCATCGAGCCGGCATCGCGATAGGCGCTCAGGCCGCTGAACACCGCGTACGCCAGGCCGCGCTTCTCGCGCACGTTCTGGAACAGCCTGGAGCTCATCGAGCCGCCGAGCACCGTGTTCAGCACGTAGCTGGAGTAGCGATCCTCGTGATCCTGCTGGTAGCTGCTCGTCCCGAGGCAGACATGGCTCTGCTCGAGCTCCTTGTTCCGGATGATGATGCGGGGCTCGACGCGCGGCGGAGCGGTGGCGAGGCCCACGCTCTCGCTCGAGACGCTGCCGAACGCCCGCTCGACGATATCGCGTACCTGCTGATGCTCGATGTTGCCGACCGCCGCGATGATCATGTTCGGCGCGGTGTAGACGTTGGCGAAATAGCGCCTCACGCCCTCTTGCGTCAGCCCGTCCACCGTGTCCCGGATGCCAAGAATCGGCCGGCCGAGCGGATGGTCCACCCAGAAGTTCTCGGTGAACAGCTCGTGAACGAGATCGTCCGGCGTGTCCTCGACCATCTTGATCTCTTCGAGGACCACCTTCTTCTCGCGCTGGATGTCGTCCTCGCTGAAGGCCGGCCGCCGCACGATGTCGGCGAGCACGTCGACCGCCAGCGGCAGATGCTCGTCGAGCACCTTGATGTAGTAGCTGGCGTATTCCTTGGCGGTGAAGGCGTCCATCTGCCCGCCAATCGAGTCGATGGCCTGGGCGATGTCCTCGGCGCTCCGGTTCGCCGTCCCCTTGAAGAGCATGTGCTCGACGAAGTGGGCGATGCCGCTCTGCTCCTGCGGTTCGTGGCGCGAGCCGCGGGCGAGCCACACGCCGATGCTGACCGACCGGACGTGCGGCATCCGTTCGGTAAGAAACCTGAGTCCGTTCGGAAGCACGTCACGGACGATGAGTGGTTGCGTCACAGATGCCAGGGAATGTGTCGAGGTCAGCGCCGGCCACCGGCTGCAGCGATATGCCGCAAATCGTTGACAGGCATGGAATTAGAAGAACACGCGCATCATAACACGCGCGCGATCCGCGAGGCAACACGGCAGTGCCGATCAGCTGGGCGGGGCGATGGTCCCCATTTGCTAGAATCGATCGCTTGCATCTGTCGGGAAATGCGAGACATAGCATGAGCGCTTCGCGTCTCAACCTGGCTGAGCTGGATATACCGGAAATCGAGAGCGCCCTCGAAGCGCGCGGATGCGAGCGCTTCCATGCGCGCCAGCTCTACCGCTGGATCTACAAGCGCGCCGTCGTCGACTTCGAGACGATGACCGACCTCTCGAAGGACCTCCGGGCGCGCCTGGCCGCCGACTTCGAGGTCGTGACGCCGAAGGTGGTTTCCGACCTTCACTCCATCGATGGCACCCGGAAGTTCGTCCTCGAGCTCGCCGACGAGCGCCGGATCGAAGCCGTTTTCATCCCCGACACGCCGGCCATGACCTTCTGCATCTCGACGCAGGTCGGCTGCGCGATGGGATGCGGGTTCTGCCTCACGGGCAAGATGGGGCTCGTGCGCAACCTCACCGCGGGTGAAATCGCCGGCGAAGTGCGCGTGCTGGCCGCCGCGACCGGCATGCTCGACCATCGGTTCAACATCGTGCTGATGGGGATGGGCGAGCCGCTCCACAACTACGACCCGACGATGAAGGCGCTCCGCATGCTCCACGACGAGCACGGTCTCGCGGTGTCGCCGCGCCGCGTCACGCTCTCGACCGTCGGCATCGTCCCCGGGCTGCAGCGCCTGGCTCACGAGCCGCTGATGCCGAACCTGGCGATCTCGCTGCACGCGACGACGGACGAACAGCGCAGCGAGCTCGTGCCGCCGAACCGCAAGTACCCGCTCGCCGACATCCTGGAGACCTGCCGGCGCTTCCCGCTGAAGAAGCGGAGCCGGATCACCTTCGAATACGTGCTCCTCGCGGGGGTGAACGACTCGCCCGAGGACGCACGGCGCCTCGCGCGCCTGCTGTCGGGGATCAAGGCCAAGGTGAACCTGATTCCGCTGAATCCGGCGCCGGGGATTCCCTACGAGAGGCCGTCGGACGAACGCGTCGATCGGTTCGCGCAGATCCTCGCGGACCGTCACCTGACGGTGTCGGTGCGCAAGAGCCGCGGACAGGACATCCGCGCCGCGTGCGGACAACTGATCGTCGAAGGTGGCGTGAAGAGATCCGCCGCGCAGCAGATGGCGTCGTTGCTGCAGTCCTAATCTTCCGGCGGCGCAGCGCCGCCCACCTTCGCCACGTCCTCCTGCTTCACGCGAGCCACGTTGAACTTGCTGGCTGAGGCGATCATCCTGTCGATCACCTCGTAGAAGTCGAATTCCGTCGATTTCGAGAAGCGGATCGGGTTGACGCGCGCGACCACGAACGGCTTGAGATAGGGACTCGTCAGCCCCTTCTCTTTCAATGCCGCGACGACTTTGTTGACGGCGTCATCGAGCTTCAACACCTTCGCGGCGCGCCGTTCGCGTTCCCTCAACGCTTTCGATACGGGCTCCTCGAGAAAGGCATCGATGCGCCGCAGTACAGGATGATAGGCGCCGCCGCTCAGGCTTCGCCGCTGGTCGTACGCGGCGCCGAGCGTCAGGTACGGCGCCTGCTCGAACTCGAAGGCGTAATCGCTTTCGAGGCCCGCCTTCCGCTCCGCCAGCGCGCGCGCCATCCGGATCGTCTCGAGCGATTTCTCCTTCACGTTGTGTGCCTTCTCCGTGTTGAGCGCCAGGATCTTGAAGGCGACGTCCGGCTCGGGCACGAGCAACCCGATGATGGTCTTCGCGCCGAGCTTTTTCATCGCCTGAAGCCGGTGATTGCCGTTGGGTGTCCAGTAGCGATCGTCCTGGCGAATGAGCACCACCGGATCGAGGAAACGGCCGACCTTCTCAATCACCGTCATCAGACGCTTGACGTGGGCGTCGGACGGATCCCGCTGGTAAGGCGTCGGTTCGACGCGATCGATCGGCAACGCCACGAGGAGCACGCAGGTGCCGCCGAACGGGTCGCTGTACGAACCGACCACGGCACCGCCATCGTCGGCGACGTGCGCGGTCAACTCGCGAAGGCGCGGATCGCTCGTCGCGCAGACCTGCTCGATCGACAAGCCGACCGATCCAGGCGTTGCCTTCTTCCGCCGTGTCGCCTTACGTTTTTTCGCCATCGATGACGACCTTCAGCCACGCGTTGCGGGGATGCGGCCGCTCGAGACGTACTCTCAGGTAATTGTCGGTCACCGCCGACAGCCCGTCGTCGACGACGAGCGCACGACGGAGCGTGCCCGCCTGCGACGTCCGAAATCCGCTCCTCATGCGCTCGCCGATCGCGCGGATCTCGCGCGCGCGTTCGCGAATGTCGCTGCCGTTCACCTTCGGCTGCAGCGCCGCCGCCGTCGTGCCTGGACGGTCGGAATAGGGAAACACGTGGAGGTATGCGAGCGGCAGCTGATCGAGCAGCGCCTGCATGGCCATGACATGGCGCGGTTCCTCCCCAGGAAATCCGACGATGATGTCGGAGCCAATCGAGGCATCGGGCATGGCGGCGTGTATCCGACCGACGAGATCGCGATAGTACGCGGTCGAGTACGGACGCCGCATCTGGCGCAGCATGTCGTCGGCGCCATGCTGCAGCGGCAGGTGAAAATGCGGCGCGATGCGCCGAGACTGCGCGGCGATGTCGACAACGTCGGGCGTGCAGTCCATCGGCTCGAGCGAGCTGATGCGAAACAGGACGTCGTCCGGCCATTCGCCAAGTTCGCGAACGAGGCGTGTCAGCGTCGTGCCGTCGCCGAGATCCTTCCCGTACGAGCCGAGGTGCACGCCCGTGATCGCGATCTCGCGATAGCCGGCATCGACGGCGCGCCGCACGTCGCGACGCACGTCGGGCAGCGGCCGCGAACGTCCTGTTCCCCGCGTGCTGGGGATGATGCAGTAGCTGCACCGCTCGTCGCAGCCCGTCTGCACGCGCAACGTGAGCGCCGTCCGGCCCGCGACGCCGGGCTCGAGGGCCATCCCGCACGGTCCGTCCTGGCCGTCGAACCGCTGCGCGGTCGTCAGCTCGCCTTCGGCATCGAGCAGCCCGACCAGCGAATCCTTGTCGTCGTTCGAGACGATCCGCACGACGTTGGGAAGCCCGCGGATGTCGTCGGGACGCCGCGTCGCATAGCAGCCGGTGACCACGACGCGGACGCCGGGGTTGCTCCGGACGATGCGCCGGATGGTCTGACGCGTCCCCTGATCCGCGGTGGCCGTCACCGAACAGGAATTGATGACGACGAGATCCGCGTCCTCGGGCGCGGCATCGATGCATCCGCGGCGTCGAAGCTCCTCCTCGATCACGAACGAGTCCGCCTGGTTCACGCGACAGCCGAAGGTCACGATCGCGTACTTCATGCCATCGCCTTGCGGCCGATGTCGTGGCGGAACTGCATGCCGTCGAAACAGACTTTCGATGCCGCGGCGTACGCGGTGTCGATGGCGTCGCGATACGTTCCGCCGCGTCCAACCACGGTGAGCACCCTGCCTCCGGAAGTGACGAGGTGGCCGTTCTGCCGAGCGGTGCCCGCGTGGAACACGACCGCGTTCGGGACCTCGGCCGCCGCCTCGATGCCGGAGATGATGCGTCCGGTCTCGACGGCATCGGGATAGCCGCCGGCGGCGAGGACGACACCGACATGCACCTGGCTGCTGAACCTCGCGGCGCGCGAGGGCAGCTCGCCGGACGCCGCGGCGGACAGCAGCGAGGAGAGATCTTCATCGAGCATCGGCAACACCACCTGCGCCTCGGGATCGCCAAACCGCACGTTGAACTCGATCACCCTCGGTCCCTCCTGCGTGAGCATGAGCCCGACGTAGAGGAAGCCGCGATACGGATGTCCCTCGCGCCGCATGCCTTCGAGGACCGGCCGCACGATCGTGTCGATCACGCGCCGCTCCACGTCGGGCGTGATCAGCGGGCTCGGCGCAAAGGCACCCATCCCGCCGGTATTCGGCCCGCGGTCGTCGTCGAAGATGCGCTTGTGATCCTGCGCGGACTTCAGCGGCATGAACGCCGCGCCGTCGGCGAGCACGAAGTACGACGCTTCCTCGCCCGACAGAAATTCCTCGAGGACCACGCGCTCGCCGGAGGCGCCGAACTTCCCGCCGATCATCACGTCGCGGATCACGGCTTCCGCGGCCGCGCGATCATCCGCGATCACGACGCCTTTTCCCGCGGCGAGGCCGTCGGCCTTGACGACCAGCGGGTAGCCGAACTCGCCCCGCGCGATCTCGCGCAACGCCGCGTCGGCCGAGTCGCAGACGCGGAAACGCGCGGTCGGTACGCCATGGCGGGCCATGAAATCCTTCGCGAACGCCTTGCTCGCTTCGAGCTGCGCCGCGCCGGCGGAGGGACCGACAATCGAAAGCCCGTTGGTGTCGAAGAGATCGACGATGCCGCGGCTGAGGGGAACCTCCGGACCGACGACGGTCAGGTCAACCTGCTCGCGTGCGGCGATCGCGAGAAGGTCGTGCGGCTTACCGGCGTCGGCGGCGATACAGCGCGCGACGGCGGCGACGCCTGGGTTCCCCGGCGCGCAGATGACGCCCCCTACTGCACGCTCTCGTGAGAGCTTCCACGCAAACGCATGCTCTCTAGCACCACCGCCAACGACGAGAATTTTCACGGTGAAGAGAGATAACTAGCCAGACAGCAGCAAGTTACCATCAGGGGGCCCACCGAATTGTGCGAAGGGAACACAGGGCGAAGCAGCCCGACTATTTCGTTGACGTCACGAGGCAATGCGCCTAGAATCCGCGCCTGCCTGTGATAGCGTAGCATGTTCGGCCATTTTCAAAGGCCGTCACAGGGAGGCCGCGGTTGCCGTAAACGGCGACGAAAGCGGTACGAGCCCACCAGAGGGGGTGTATCAGAGGGTGGCTGAAGTCAAGATTCAGGAGGGCGAGTCCATCGAGAGCGCTCTCCGACGGTTCAAGCGGAAGGTGCAGCAGGAAGACATCATCAAGGACATCAAGAAGCACTCCTTCTACTTGAAGCCGGGTGACAAACGCCGCGCCAAGCAGGCGCTGGCGAGAAAGCGTAATCGCAAGAAGCTTCGACGCGAATCCGAGTAGCAAGGCGGCGGCGAGGCGAGGACCGACGACGAGCAAAGGTGGCGACCGATGGAGTTCCAGGACAAGGCCCTTAGGTGTGTGGACTGCGGGTCGGAGTTCATCTGGACGGCCGGTGAACAGCTTTTCTTCGCTGACAAGCAGTTCAAGAA
>DASQAX010000479.1:0-2339 GCA_035635535.1 Vicinamibacterales bacterium
CCATTCCGAAGCCCGCCGCCGCGGGCGCCGTGATCGAACGGCCGCGCGAGCAGCTTCCTAATCAACGAACCCTCCTCGGCCCGGACGCGAGAGATCACCAGGCAAACCCAGTCGCCGCCGCAGCATCATGTCGACGTCGCGCGGATGCAGACGCCCGTCGAAATAGTGCCGAAGCGCCGAATCGGTGATCGCTGCGGGCCGGCGCATCTCGAAATCTCCCAGGCGGTTCAGCATCGCGTCGCGGCCGCGTTCCGTGAGGCTCAACGTCCGGTACCGATCGTTCGAGATGAGGATGAGCCCGGCTTCAGTCGCCGCGTCGATCCAGCCCCGCAGGGCCTCCGGCGTTTCATGGCGGAGCAGGCCCGTGGTCGACAGACGCCTGAGCGCGGGCGGAAGATCGTCAACCTCGCCGAGCAGCATTGCGACGATGCGGTGGCGGCCGTACCGTTCGCCCGCGCGGGCGATGCCCGAGAGCATCTTTCGCACCATGTCGCGCTCGTACGCGTCGAGCGCATCCGGCCGGCAGTTGCCGCAGGCATCGCAGCGTTCGCGGGCGGCGGCGTCGCCGAAGTACCCGAGGATCGTGGCGCGCAGGCACGCCGTCGTGTCCGCATAGTCGATCATGCGTTTCAGCTTCCGGTGTTCGAGGTCCTTTCTCCGCGCGAGCTCCACCGGATCGTGCGCGCTCGTGTTCCGTCCGGGCTTGTCGCGTCGCGGGCTGTCGATCAGATATTCGCGCGTGGCGACGTCGGCCTGGTCCCACAACAACGTGGCCGTCGCCGGGCGTCCGTCGCGCCCGGCGCGTCCAATCTCCTGGTAGTACGCCTCGAGCGACCCGGGGATCGCGTAGTGCACCACGGCGTCGACGTCGGGCCGATCGATCCCCATGCCGAACGCATTGGTCGCGCAGACGACGGGCAGCGTTCCGGCGGCGAAGGCGTCCTGCACGCGCGTCCGCTCCTCGTCCTCGAGCCCGGCGTGATACGCGGCGGCCTGCACGCCCGCGGCTCGAAGGACGGCGCCCGCCGCTTCCGCTGTTTTTCGCGTTGCCGCATACACCAGCGCGCGGCGTCCGCGAACGAGACGGGGCAGCAGATCGTCTTTGTCCTCCTCGGCGGCCAGGCGCTCGACGCGCAGGTGAATGTTCGGCCGATCGAACCCCGCCACGAGCACCTGCGGCTCCGCGAGGCCGAGCATGGCGATGATGTCGTCGCGCACTTCGGGCGTGGCCGTCGCCGTGAACGCGGCGATCGGCGGCCGTCCGCCGGCGCGGTCGCTCGCCCGGCAGAGCTCCGCCGCGTCGCGCAGGCGCCGGTAGTCGGGGCGGAAGTCGTGGCCCCACTCCGAGACGCAATGCGCCTCGTCCACGACGAACCGTGCGATCTCGAGCTCGTGGAGCAGGCGCAGGAAGTGATCGGACGCAAACCGTTCGGGCGCGACGTAGAGCAGCCGCAGGCGTCCCGTGCGTGCCGCGTCGAGCACCTCGCGCCGGACGCCGGCCGGCAGCATCGAATGCAGCGCGCCCGCCGGAATCCGGCGGCGGTTCAACTCGTCGACCTGATCCTTCATCAGCGAGATCAGCGGCGACACGACGAGCGTCGTGCCCGGGAGCATCACCGCGGGCAGCTGGTATCCGAGCGATTTTCCGGAACCCGTCGGCATGACGGCAAGGACGTCGCGGCCGCCGAGGACCGCGCCGACGACCTGTTCCTGTCCTTCGCGGAAGCGGGCGTGGCCGAAGTACGTGCGAAGCGGCGTCAGCGCCTCGGTGGATGCACTCCTGACGTCCATGAGACGACGATGTCATCGTCCCCGGGGTCGTTCAAGGAGGCAGTTTTTGCGTACCGGCGCGATCCGATTATCTAGGGGATGCGTTCCGGGAATCGCGGGACGAAGCCGTCGCGGTTCGGCATGCGCACCCTCGGCAGCGTCTGCGCGTTCATCACGTCGCTGGTCCCGATGATCTTGTTCTCGGCCAGGATGAACGCGGTCAGCGCGTAGACTTCCTCGTTCGTCAACGTGCGCGGCCGCGGCCACGGCATCGCGCGGCGCGTGAAGTCGAAGATGGTCGTCGCGTACGGCCAGAAGTTCGCGACAGTCTTGGTCGTCTCGATACCGGACGTCAGCGGCTGGCCGCCGACGAGCGCGGCCGCGGAGCCGCCCTTGCCGTTCTCGCCGTGGCACACCGCGCACTTGGCCGCGAATACTTTCGAGCCCTGCTCGGGCGTGCCGTTGCCCGCCGGCAGGCCGGTCCCGTCGGGCAGGATGCTGATGTCCCACGCGGCGACGTCGGCTTCGGAGATCGGGTGACAAAGGCCGGGGCCTTGCGCCGACACGAA